>CAYQPI010000213.1:0-28513 GCA_964419405.1 uncultured Flavobacteriaceae bacterium | reverse complement strand
TTGATCTTAGTGAACTTTTTGAGGCGGCAGATTTTGTTTGTTTTTCTGCTCATAAGGTTTATGGACCTAAAGGAATCGGTATGGTATATGCCAAAAATCAGCATGCTTTAGAGAATCTTCAAAGTTTAGTTCAAGGTGGCGGGCAGCAAAACAAGTTACGGGGTGGCACCTTAAATACCGCTGGAATTATCGGTTTGTCAAAAGCCATAGACTTAGCTTATCAAAACCTTGCTCAAGAAAATGACAGGATCCTTGAGCTAAGAAATCAATTGGAACAAGGATTGCTTGACATAGAATTGTCGACTGTTAATGGTCTGAAGGCAACTCGACTGCCAAATACAACTAACATCTCATTTGCCTATACCAATGGGGGAGATTTACTTCGATCCTTAAACAAGAGTATTGCGGTTTCCAATGGCAGCGCTTGTAATTCATCATCGACAAATCCATCACATGTGCTAACAGCCATGAAGGTTTCGGCCGATCTTGCCTTTTCGTCTTTACGATTTAGTTTAGGCAAAAGCACCACCAAATCTGACATTGAGAAAGTTATTCAAATCGTGAAAAATGAAATAAACGCACTGAGGGCTGATAATATTCTCTGGGATCGCAGAATAAAGTAATGTGGCTTGACCTTAATCTCTGTCGTGAATTGGTCCTGATTTATCTTTTAACATGCCACCTGTTTTACCTGAAAAAACAGATAGGATCTCGGAGAAAATACTCAAGCTTATTTCTTCAGGTGTATTGGCTCCAATTTCTAATCCACTCGGAGCATAAATGCGTTCTAAATCACTATCAATCAACACCAGCCCTTCTTCTTCAAACTTTTGAAGCATCTTCACATATCTCTTTTTGGGGCCTAAAGATGCTATATAGGGTGCTTCAGAAGAAAGCGCTTTTTTCAAATTAGCACTGTCAGTTTTAAAGTCATGCGCCATAAGTACAACCGCCGTGCGATCGTCTAATTGAGGACGTTCTGGGAAATCTTTATGAAAAATATGCCTTACAGCCTCTATTTTTTCCTTTTTCAGCTTTTGCATATTGCCGACCAGACTTATTTCCCAATCTAAAACTCTTGCCAACTCAATCATCGGATAAACGTCATAATTATCTCCAAAAATCGCCAGATGAAATTGAGCCGGAATTAGTTCGATATAGGCTCCAATGACCAACGCTGACTCAGATGAATGAAATAAATACTTGTTTGATCTGTTTTTATCGAGCACCTGGTCAATTTTAGACAATAGGAATTCTTTGAATTCTGTCAACGTTACACCTTCTAAATCCTCCTTTTCGGTATCATAATAAAAACTATCTCCTAGCTTAATCGTGGCGTCAACATCATTAACCGAAGTAATAGTAACCACAACATGCGATTTTCTGTCTGACAAACATTTTTGTAATATAGAAAGGGTATTGGAATTATCACTTAAAGGAGTCATCAATACATCGATAACACCATTACAGCCCAAACCAATACCAATTTCATTCTCCTTTGAAGTATCATAGGTGACCAATGAAGGCTCTTGCTTGAGTATAGCCAATTGAGAGCGTTTTAAGGTATCTCCTTCTAAACAGCCCCCACTTATACCGCCCTCAAAAACGCCAGATTCAAAAACAATCATTCTGGCACCTTCTCTTCTGTAAGACGAGCCTTCAACATTTACCACTTGAGCAATTGCAAATTTTTCCTTAGATGTTTTCTTTTTAGCAACAAGTTCTAAAATGGTTTTAATTTCTTTCATAACACTCTATTAATTCATACCAAAATTATACAACCAATAAACTTCAATAATTGTAAAAATATTTAAAAAAACTCACTTTAGTAAGCAATTTTTATTCTAAAATAAGCGCAGGAATTCAATATGTCAATTATTGAATGGTCAAATTAAAATGGATGACACAAAAATAGTTTTCATTTCTAGACCAGAATTCAAAGGCTAACTTTCAAGACATTAGAATACTAATTAATGGGAAATGCCCAACTTAAACGTAGGGTTTTATCATGTAAACAAGTTATATCTTACCTTATTCTTTTAGGATATTTCATCGATCTGGGACTGATCCATGTTCCCTTTAAGCAAGCATTTATATAGTATCTGATGAGATTTGCGAAAATAAAAATATTGACTCTCATTTTCTTATTAAATGATAACAGTATTCCGATTAGAGCTAAAACAAATCGTTCGAGTAAAAAGCCAACAATCATTAAAAAATGTAAAATGAAGCCTTCAACTTTATTCATATAATTCGAAATGTATACATGCTTTGAAATAATGACTTCGGTTTTTGTTAAGGCCTTTGTTTTTACATTAATTCTAGATGCGCCACCATGGGCATGAAAAATTGTTATCTCCTTTGCTACAGCCACTTTAGCCCCAAGCATTGATACTCTTTTCGACAGGTCAATATCTTCTAAATACATCCAATAGTCTTCGTTCCAACCTATAATTTTATCGAACCAATTTCTATGGATAAACACCACCGAACCAGACACCCAGTCTGGGTAAAAAACACCATTATTGGAAGGCTTAAAACGTTCCACATTTGTGCGTTTATTGATGAGTCGTTCAACACTTCTAAAAACACCGAAAAATGTTGAAAAAGCAGGAAATAACTTTTTTTGATTTTCAAATTCACCCTTTTCGTTTTTTTGCGCACACGATAGAATTCCAATTTCAGGTGAATCCTTATACACCTTCAGTAAGGATTCTAAAACTCCATCTTCTACCCTGGTATCAGGATTCAGAAACAAAAGGTAACTTCCGCGAGCAAGATTGGCTCCGGCATTGCAACCATTAGCGAATCCGTTATTCCCAGTATTTTCATAAAAAGTAAAATCAGAAAATTCATTGCTGAATTGATCCAATTGACCATCGTTGGAAAAATTGTCGACCACGATCACCTCAAAAGCCACATGTTTTTGGTTCAATCCATTCAAAGAATCAAGACAGTCTTTCAGACTGGCCCATGACCTGTAATTGACAATAATGATTGAAACCAATACCTGCTGCTCCACGATAAACGGATTAAATGATATTATAAGGCATCCTAAGACATCGTCTCAACAATCTGGATTCTTATAAACCATACAAAAATGAAGATATTTTATTAGTAATAAAAACATAAGTGCATTTTATTTCATGGAAACAAATCGCTTTAAATCATAAATTTTCCGTTTATAACGATCAATAACAAGACCTTTTACTTTTTTTCAACATTGCTTTAAACCTTAATATTTTCTTAAAACTTATTTTTTTGTCTAACTTTTTTGATAAATAGTTAAACATTATGTATATTTGTTAAAAAATAAAACGTATGGCACGAAGGAAAAAAATAACTGAAAAGGATATCTACACCTATTATATGGCGTATTACTTGGAGAATTCTGAACCTCCAAAATCAGTATATCAACTGGCAAAACTTCACAATTTTGATGAAAAACAATTCTATGATTTTTTCGGAGGTATTTCTGGAATAGAAAAATCCATATTTCAATCCTTCTTAGCTCAGACCATAGAATTACTGCATAGCAGTGAGGAATATCAAGGTTTTGATGAAAGAAATAAATTATTGACCTTCTATTATACCTTCTTTGAGGTGTTGACTTCAAACAGAAGTTTTGTAATCATGGTTTTAGAAAGAGATAAGAAAAGCTCAAAGCTGTTAAAAACCATATCAACTATCAAGCCTGCATACCTTGAATTTATCAAGGAGTTGGAAATTGAAAAATTAGAAATCAGACATGCAAGAGCCGAAAAGATTGTAAACAAATCTATGGATGAAACCTATTGGGTTCAACTACTACTTTGTCTTAAATTTTGGATGGAAGACGATTCGGCATCCTTGGAGAAGACCGACATTTTCATTGAAAAGTCGATCAATACCGGATTTGACCTGTTAAATGTTCAACCTCTGAGGAGTGTTCTTGACTTAGGAAAATTTTTGTTCCATGAGAAAATACACATGAACTAATGAACAGCATTGACAGAATTCCAATATCAAAAGTAGAGAGAGCTTCTAATTTAGTTCAAACCGGTGCAAAGGTTGGCGTGAACTATTTGAAGTATTATGGTAAAAAATTGACATCGTCTGATACTGAGGCAAGAACCAAATTAAACCAAGAAAATGCAGAAGACATCTATGATGGTTTAAAAAAGTTGAAAGGGAGTGCCTTAAAAGTCGCTCAAATGCTAAGTATGGAAAAAAGTATTATGCCTCAGGCATATGTAGAAAAATTCTCACTATCTCAATTTTCTGTACCTCCTCTTTCACCTGCACTTGTTTTAAGAACCTTTAAAAAATATTTTGGTAAATCTCCTCATGAAGTATTTGATCGTTTTGAAGCTCAATCAGTAAATGCTGCAAGCATCGGTCAGGTGCACAAGGCTGTAAAAAACAATATCGATCTCGCAGTTAAAATTCAGTATCCTGGAGTGGCCAACAGTATTGGTTCAGATTTGGCACTGGTAAAACCTATAGCCATCAAGATGTTTAACATTAGAGGTAAAGATTCAGATAAATACTTTCAAGAAGTTGAGAATAAATTACTTGAGGAAACTAATTATAATCTTGAAATTCAACAGTCGCTCGAAGTAGTTAACGCTTGCAAGCACATAACACATTTAAAATTTCCCAATTACTATCCCGATCTATCTTCAGAAAAAATTCTGACAATGGATTGGATGCAGGGCGAGCATTTGTCAGAATTTACAGCTCATAAAAACGAGCAGCAGGACTTAAATAGTCTCGGCCAGGCCTTGTGGGATTTTTATATGTATCAAATCCATGTTTTAAAAAAAGTGCATGCTGACCCCCATCCGGGAAATTTTTTAGTCTCACCGGAGAAGGATTTAATCGCTCTCGATTTTGGTTGTATGAAAACAATTCCGGACAGTTTTTATGTTCCCTATTTTGAATTAGCCGATTTCGAAAAACTGAACGATCCAGTCCTATTCAAGGAGAAACTCTTTGAATTGGAGATTCTTTTACACACCGACAGTAAGGATGAAATAACGTTTTTCACAAAAATGTTCCATGAGTTGCTAAGCCTCTTTACAGAACCTTTTCAACAAGAATTTTTTGATTTTTCAGACGCGGTCTTCTTTAAGAAAATAAGCAAGCTCGGTGAAAAATTCAGTAAAGACACTTCCTTGAGAAAAATGAATGGGAATAGGGGTTCAAAGCATTTTATATACATGAATCGCACCTTCTTTGGTCTCTATAATCTGATGTTTGACCTGAAGTCAAAACATGTAAAAATCAATAATTATAAGAATCTGTAATGCACTACTTTGACCAGAAATATTTGTCAGAACTCGATCATTTGTTCCGAATCAATTTAGTGAATTCGAGTTCAGGGTTTAAGTCCTCAAATCTCATTGGCACCAAAAGCAAAGAAGGCATTAGCAATGTGGCTGTTTTTAGCTCAGTCATTCACCTGGGTTCAAATCCACCTTTATTGGCATTTATCACCAGACCTACTACGGTTCCGAGAAATACCTATAAAAATATCAAAGAAACTGGTTTTTATACCATCAATCATATACATGAGTCGATTATTGAAGATGCCCATCACTGCTCTGCAAAATACGATGCGTCAATTTCAGAATTCTCCGTAACGGATTTAGAAGAAGCCTATGATCATGCTTGTGAAGCTCCTTTTGTTAAAGGTGCGCCAATTCAACTGCACATGAAGTATCGGGAAGAACATCATCTAAAAATCAATGGAACCATCATGATCATTGGTGAAATCATGGGCATGTATGTCAAAAAAGAGCTCTTGAAAGAGGACGGTTTTATAGACTTGACAGAAGGTAAAGTTGTGGCCATTAACGGCCTGGATGCCTATACCATTCCAACGTTAAAGAAACGACTTCCTTATCAGCGACCCAAACAAATGCATAAACATTAAATCATTTATAATAGTAACAATGCTTTGCAATAAGACAGCATAAAAAAAGACCCTTATGAAAACAGCAGCATACAGCATCAACTCAAACTCATTACATAAAACATCGGTACTTGATCATGATGAAATTGGCAACGACCATATGTTAACATCAATGGAAACTCCTTTGAAATCAACTGCCTTCTTGTTATCCGACGACGAAAAAAAGAAACGCATTGCCTTTCATTTTACTGAAATAATGGACACTTTAGGGCTCGACTTAAAGGATGACTCTTTAAATGGGACACCGGCAAGAGTGGCAAAAATGTATGTGGATGAAATCTTTTCAGGATTAAATCCTATGAATAAGCCAAAAATGGCACTTTTTGATAATAAATATCAATACAAGCAAATGTTGGTTGAGAAGAACATCACCTTTTATTCAAACTGCGAGCATCACTTTGTGCCCATCATCGGAAAAGCCCATGTCGCTTATATTTCTGCTGGTAAGGTTATTGGATTATCCAAACTGAACAGAATAGTTCAATACTATGCCAAAAGGCCACAGGTTCAAGAAAGACTCACCAATCAGATTGCGCGAGAATTAGAACAGGTTTTAGGAACAGACGATGTTGCAGTCATCATTGATGCCAAGCATTTATGCGTCTCATCCAGAGGTATTAAAGACGATACTTCAGCAACTGTTACAGCCTATTATGGTGGCCAATTCAAGCAACACGAAAAAATAGTTGAATTACAGAACTTTATCAATGCTTAGTGGATTCCTCATTTTAAACAGTAGCTTATGAAAACGATTCTTATTATTGGAGGAAGTCATGGTATTGGACATGCACTCATCAAAGGTCTTCAAGATGCTTATACTATTATAAACATAAGTAGGACAGCTATTGAAACGAGTAAAAATGTGACGCATTATTCTTTGGATGTTCTTTCTGATGAATTGCCTAAAATTGATCGTTTGGATGGTCTTGTGTATTGCCCGGGGACCATTAATCTTAAACCAATGAATCGTTTAACTCAGGAAGATTTCAAACATGATTTTGAGGTGAATGTCTTAGGCGCGGTAAAGGTTATTCAATTTTACATGAATGCTTTAAAAGCAGGTCAAAATGCTTCTGTAGTTTTATTCAGTACGGTTGCCGTAAAACTTGGCATGCCTTTTCACGCGAGCATTGCTGTTGCCAAGGCCGGTATTGAGGCACTGGTCAAAACACTTGGTGCTGAATTGGCTCCACATGTTCGGTTTAACGGAATTGCCCCTACCCTAACTGATACCAAATTAGCTGAAAAATTACTAAGAAATGATGCGATAAGAGAGAAAATGAATGAAAGACATCCTTTAAAGACCATTCTGGAGGCTTCGGATGTTGCCGATCTAGCTGAGTATTTACTCTCTGATAAAAGTACTAAGATGACTGGCCAGATAATTCAATTAGACTGTGGAATTGTTAGCTTTAAACTTTGAGTTTTATTGTTTAATTCATGGATCTCAATGTGTCCCGAAACATTCATGCATATTTTTATCTATGATCATTTAATGCTTCGAGCCCTCTTAACATTCTCTGTATATTTTCACATTTATTTATTAAATAATTAACGCAATATTTAGTATCATTGCCACATGCAAAAATTGTTATGCACATTTTTTTTGATTTGCCTGAATCTTACAGTGAACGGGCAAATAATAACTGACATGCCTGCAGATAGTATCAGCAACGACACCTTGCCATTAGTCGCTCACAGCAACCTTCATAGCCTGAAAGGGCGTATCGTAAGTATTGTCGATAAAAAACCATTGCAAAGTGCGCACGTTGTCAACTTAAATTCTGTTGAAGGAACCATCACCAATAACAACGGTCAATTTGAGATTCCGGCGGTTGTAAATGATACCGTATTCATTTCGTACATCGGGTTTCAATCTATTAAATTGAAGATCACCAATGATTTGTTAAAGGGAAATGAACTTGAAATAGCCATCCATGAAAAAACGGTTAATATTGAGGAAGTGACTCTAAAATCACATAAACTGATTGGTGTACTGGTAGTAGATGCTAAAAATGTACCACAGGATTCGTATAGCAGGATTCATATTGATGGTTTACCTCAGGCCTATGAAAGCGGCTCAACTTATAATAACAATTACAATAGCGGTCTGGGTGCCGTATTTAATCCCGTAGATTTTTGGTATAAGAAATTTGGTAAAAAGCCAAAAGAAATGGATCGTTTAAGAAAGTTGAAGGAAGGTGATCAGATGAGAAATATGATGGAGCAAAAGTACTCCAGAGAGATCATGATGGATTATCTTGATATGAGTAGAAAGGAACTAAATGACCTCTTATCAGAATGCAACTATTCGAGCCGATTCATCAATAAAGCGAGTGACTTACAGATTATTGAGGCTGTGATTGAATGCTATGAAAACTACAGGGCCTTACAAAAAGGACAGGTCAAAAAGGACATTATCCATATAAAGGATGCCTACTAAAAAAGACCGGTTTCAACCGGTCTTTTATATCTATTTCTTTAACTTCTTCCTAATTGTTTCCTAAAATAAGTGGCAAGCCATCTGATCCGCCAACTACCACAACTTTGGTATTTGGAGATTGAGATAATTGGAGGGTAGCCTCGATTCCCTTATCCTGTAAAATTTTATCTGTTAGAGAAGCGCTTAAGATCCTGTTTGCATCTGCTTTACCCTGAGCCTCAATCCTCTGTTTCTCCGCTTCTTTCTTCGCTTTCTCTAATCTAAATTCATATTCTAAAGATTCCTGCTCCTGACCTAATTTTCTTTCGATCGCATCTTTAATCGCAGTTGGAAGGGTTACATCTCTAACTAAAACGTCGTTCAGTTGTATGTACTGATCCTCTACAATTTTTTTAGTTTCATCAAAAATTTCTTCCTGAATAGCATCTCTTTTTGATGAATAGATCTGTTCTGGTGTATATCTACCTACCACACTCCTGGTGGCCGAACGCATGGCTGGTTTTAAAACCCTGTCTAAATAATTGGTCCCCTTAGTTTGGTGTAAGTATCCTAATTGTTCCCATTTAGGTTGGTACCAAGCCGTTGCTTCTAATTGAATATCTAATCCATTTGAAGAAAGAACTTTCATTTTCTCTGTAAGCTCTTGTTGACGTGTTTCATAAACGATTACTGTATTCCAAGGTGCCACAAGGTGAAATCCTTCACCCAATGGTGGTTGATCTGTTACTACTCCTCCTCCAAATCTTTTCCAAAGAACTCCTGCCTCACCAGCTTCGAGAGTCACTGTAGACTTTGAAATAAAAATCAAGACGAAAATTCCAATAAAAACTATAGGTAATATTCCTTTTGGAAATTGCAATTGCGGTTGTTGTGCCATTTTTAAATATTTATATTAAATTAATTAATGGAAGGGTATTAAATCATTCCTCGATATTTTCGAAGCAACCATTCCAAACTCAAAGATACTATAATTAGCGCTAAAAGCCACTTCCAATCAATCAAAGAAACCAAATTAATACGCTCTTTTTGAATTGATCTAAACTGTTCGTTATTCAGTAATTCTGATATCAGAGATTCAACCTGACCCTCAAAAAACAAAAGGCCGCCAGAATTCCTTGCCAATTGTTTTAATCCTTCTGCATTAGGTCCTTCAGCCCCCTGTTCAGCAGTATAGGAGGCCACAATAAAGGAGCCTTTCTGTTTTTTATTCGATCCTCTAACTGTAACTTCAAAATGATACGTGCCAGGATCATAATCTGAAATTGACACCTCATAAAAATTGTTCTTGACATAAAAGGGAATTTCCTCATCCCTGTCATCAAATTTAAGCAGCAATTCAGAGTTTAATTCTAAGTTAAGATTCTCATCATAATTTTTTACCTGAATTTTTATGACTTCATTGGCATTATAAACAGGTTCATAAAACAAGTCCATATTTCTGTTTCTATCTGACATTTGCAAAAACTGTATCAGACTGTTGAAAAAAACATCAAACTTTTCGAAAGAGCCTTCGGCAGCAAAGCTAGCTGCCCGCCATTTCCAAATACCTTCTCCAAACAAGGCAATCCTTTTGGTGCTATTGGATCCATAGCTCACCAGAAGCGGTATTTCGGTCAAAACACTATTCAATTTTTGACCCAACAGTACATCATGGCTTGCTTTCAATTGGATGTCGCCAAAGCTTGTGATCAAAGGCGGGAAATTACCGTAGCCTAAATCCTCCGTATAAAAAGTCGAAAACTCATTCAAATAAACAGGGAAAACGCTTTCAGTGATCGAACTAATGGTTTTCGAAAAATCGTTTTGTGCCTTGTTCAAAAAATCCCAATCAGTATGTGAGCCAGTAATCACAAAATAGTTCGCATTTATTCCTTCTAACTGCTCAAACAAAGCTGAAAACCTGGAATCCGGTTGGTATACAATCACAACAGCATCTTGATGAGAATTCAAATCGAACTCATTTATCGACACTAAGGTGCTTTTTCTTTGCCTATTTGTTTCTATGCTTCTTTTGAGCATGCCAAGGTCTGGATGGACCAAACTATAGACGATGACCACCTCTGTTTGTTCATCTAGGATTTCAACTCCAAAATTCAAACTATTATTGCGAATATTTCGTTCACCTGTAAAGGGTGACAATGTGGCCCTATACAATTGCATACCCACTGAATCTGCCTCTAAATAGAGATCAACATAGACGGATGAGTTTGCTGAAGAGAATTGAACGGGTGCCGAATAAACAATCTCGTCTTCTTTTTCAATAGTCAACCTGGAATTTATACGCTGACCTACATCCCCGTTTAAAAATAGTTCAACTTGAAAATTATTGTCTAATGAGGCATAGGCATTGACATTGACCTTACTAATCTCAATATCATCATAGCTCAGCGTATCACCCAAAACCAGAGGGAAAACCGGGTTTTCGGATGTCATATACGAATAGTTTCTGCCCAGGGTTTGATTGCCATCTGTTAGAAGAACTATGGCTGATCGTTGTTCAGGCGTCATGGGATTCAAACTGCTTACAAGCCTGTGTATATCTGTTTGCGATTCCTTAAAATTTAGGATAGTATCTGTAGAAATTGAAGTTCCAAAATGATACACAGAAAGGTCAAATCTTTTCTGTAATTCGGGGTCCTGAACAAGTCTTTTTCTTGCTGTTGCTATTAATTGCTCGCGCTGTAAAAATGAAATTGAACTCGAATTATCAACTCCTATAAGCAGAGCAGGTTTTTGTACTTCAAGATGTTGTTGCTCAAATTTGGGGTTGACAAGCAATAACAGAATACAAACAAGACTTACAAACCTTAGAAGCGATAAAATCTTGATATCCAGATTGATTTTTCGTTTATGGTAATACTGAAAATAAACAATGAGCCCTGCTATCAAGACGGCCAACATAGTCAAAAACAAATTCAGTGTATTCATGAATTAAATCAGAACGATCAAATTAATTTCCTTTATAAACCCCTGTAAATATACTTTTAAATTCCTTCAATAATTACCTACAAAAAAGCAAACCATTTGTATAGGTTTGCTCTCTGTTATATGCTATAAAAGACTATTGTTAAGTCAACATACCACCGTCTACATTCAAGGTTTGCCCTGTAATGTATCCCGACAAGTCAGATGCCAGAAAAACACAGGCATTTGCAACATCTTCTGGAGAACCCCCTCTTTTTAAAGGGATGGCTTTTCGCCATTCATCCACTGTATTCTGATCTAATTTTGCCGTCATTTCTGTCTCGATAAAACCTGGTGCAATAGAATTACATCTGATATTTCGCGATCCGAGCTCCAAGGCTACAGATTTTGTAAAACCTAAAATTCCGGCTTTAGAAGCGACATAATTAGTTTGACCCGCATTACCTTTCACTCCTACAACAGAACTCATGTTAATGATAGAACCCTCGCGCTGCTTCATCATAGGCCTGATCACTGCCTTGGTCAGGTTAAACACAGATTTAAGATTTACCTCGATCACTTTATCAAAGTCCTCTTCAGAAATTCGCATCAATAAATTATCTTTTGTAATTCCGGCATTATTAATCAATACCTGTAAACTTCCAAAATCACTTAAAACCTCCTTAACAAGGTCTTGTGCCGCATCGAAATGCGCAGCATTTGACTGATAGCCTTTCGCTTTAACACCATAAGACTCAAGTTCTTTTTCAAGCTCTTTGGCAGCTTCTACAGAAGCATTAAAAGTAAAAGCCACATTGGCCCCTTGTTTTGCAAATTCAACAGCAATACCCTTGCCAATTCCTCTTGAAGCACCTGTGATTAAAGCATTTTTATCTTGTAGTAATTTCATAATATGTTTAATGATTTTTCGAAATCAAAGATACTAATTTGTGTTGTAGTATAACAAAGAATCAAAAAAGAAAAACCCCACATAAAATGTGAGGTTTCTTTTTCTATAATCAAGAAATTATTGTTTTACTTCAGTCTCTTCATAATTAAATAAATAATCGATATCCATTTCATGTACCTGCCCCAGTTTCTTTAAAGCCTGCATATCAATTTCATTTTTATTCCCAATGACAGAAACAGAATAATTTTGTCCTTTGATGCTATTGGTGAAAAAATCACTTAAATCAGACATGGTCATTTGCTCTATCTCGTTATACATTTCCTCTCTGTTATCATAATCCAGACCTCGTTTTTTCAATCGTTCGTAATTCCAGAAAATATTAGATTTGGTAATTCTCTGAGATGCAATTTGCTTTAATGCTGATTGTTTAGCCGTGATAAATTGCTGTTCTGATTCTGGCATATCATTCAATAAAACCAACATCGCCTCCACTGCCTCTGGTACTTTGTTCGTCTGTGTTCCAATATAGGCATAGGTTCTGTCAAAATTCTCTTTTTTAGCAGACGGCAAGTATCCAGCTGAAACTGCATAAGCCAATCCTTTGGATTCTCTTATTTCCTGCATTACTACTGATGAAAAGCCCTGACCAAAATATGAATTAAAAACGGTCGCCAAAGCCATTTTCCTTGCATCAAATTGTTCACCTTTAGCAATGAAGAACATTTCTGATTGAACCATATCAAAATCTGTGAAATATACATTTCTACCGGTTTCTAATTGCTTAAATTCTTTTGCCGGAGGGTAATCCTTTAAGGCCTCTGGCAATTTATGGTGCGTATTCAAAGCAATTTTTGCAGACTCAATATCTTTACCATAATAAAAAATACGGTGCTTATAGTTATTCAAATCCGTTATAATTTCAACCAAATCAGACACATTCATGCTGGCCAACTCATCTGCAGTGTATATATTTCTTAATCTTGAATCCTCTCCATATTGAGCAAAACTATTCAAACCATTTTGAAGAATATTACCTTTTTGTGTTTTGCCATTCTCGCGGGCTTTAAGAATTCTCCCTACATAAAGATCATAAGCCTCTTGATCAGCAACAACATTATCCATTAAATGTTCCAGCAATTCAAGGCCTTTTTCAAGATTTTCCTGCAAACCAGAAATTGTCACATACGATCGATCATTTCCGGCACTTACGCTATAATTGATACCTAATTTATAAAATTCCTTTTTTAGTTCTTCAGCACTGTAGGTGTCAGTTCCTAAATATTCTAAATATCCTACCGCCAACGACAGTTTTTTATCGTTATCCTTGCCCATGTCAAAAATAACATTCAGATTGAAAAGATCATTGTTGCTATTTTTAATATGTGAAATTTCCATACCATTGCTTAACTGATCGACCTTGATTTCTTTTTGATAATCGACATAGAGTGGCTTTAAAGGCTCAGATTCGATCTTATTAAAATTCTTTATATATGCTGACTCAGCTCCTCTATTCATCTGAATAGGCGTAATTCCCGGGTTTTCTACCTTGGCAATATTTTTATCTTCCCCTTGTCTTTTGTAAACAACGACATAATTTTCCTTAAAGAAGTCATTTGCAAAAGCGACCAGTTCGTCTTTACTAATCTTCTTTAATTCATCTAAAAACTGAATTTTATCGTTCCATTGCTCACCGTGAATAAAGGCATTGAAATACATGGATGCAAGTGCGGTTGAATTCTCATAGCGACGCATCTCGCTTACCTTTAAGTCATTCACCACTGCATCAATCATCCAATCATCAAAACTTCCTTTTTTTATTAATTCAACCTGATCAAGCATCAAATCTTTTACCTCGTCTAATGATTGACCGGTTTTAGGAGTACCACTAAAGGTCAAGGTACCATAGTCGTTCTGAAAAAACGGCGATGAAGTTGCATTTTGTACCAGTTGTTTTTGATTCAGGTTTAAATCCATTAAACCTGCACTGCTATTTGCCAAAATCATATCGATCAGGGTAATATACCGTTGATCCTTAGAACCAATACCATCTGTTCGAAAAGCCACAGTTACATTTTCGTTGTTTGGACCATATACTTCACGACTAATCACCTCCGTGATCGGAGTTTCCTTGGGAAGCTCAGGATGTTCGAGTTCACTAAATTCAAAGGCTCCAAAAGCATCATCAATTATTTGAATTGTTTCATCAAATTCCAGATCACCCACCAAAACCACAGCCATATTGTTAGGCACATAATAAGTGTCAAAATAATTGTTTATAGCCACCATGGAAGGATTTTTTAAATGATCACTGGTGCCAATGGTAGTTTGCTGACCATAAGGATGTGTTGGAAACAAAGCGTCCATTTTGGCATAATGCGCCTTCCTTGAATCGCTATCCTGTGTTCGGTTGAACTCTTCATACACTGCCTCCAATTCTGTATGAAACAATCGCAAAACCAGTTGACTAAATCGTTCACTCTCCAATGAAGCCCATTTTTCCAATTCATTCGAAGGAATTTTGTTCTTATATACCGTTTCTTCATACCATGTATGAGCATTGGTGCCAGAGGCACCAAGTAGACTCACCATTTTGTCATATTCATTTGCAACAGCATATCCAGATGCTACATATGAAATACTGTCAATTTTTCTGTAAATAGCCAATTTTTTATCAGGATCGGTCTCAGCTTTATGATCTTCATACAGATCAGAAATCTGAGCAATTAGTTTTTTTTCCGTCTCCCAATCCAGGGTCGCAATTTCATCTGTACCTTTAAAAACCATGTGCTCCAGATAGTGCGCCAAACCCGTACTCTCTTTCGGATCATAATTAGAACCTGCCCTTACGGGAATATAGGTTTGAATCGTAGGTTCGTCTTTATTCTGACTCAAATATACTTTTAGACCATTATCCAAGGTATAAAGCCTTAAACCCGTAGGGTCATTCTTGACTGTTTCATAATCAAATCCATTGGCATCAGTATGTGATTCTGCAACATATTTAGCCGCATTTTCAGATTGATTACATGCACTAGCTGCCAGGAGCAGTAGTAGGTAAAATAGGTGTTGAATTTTTCTCATTATTTTTTAATTAGGTGTGAATCAAATTTAATCAATCTATATCTATCACAAAGGCCTTATGCCTTATTAAGAATTATTTAACATTCTTAAAAAAGAAAGCCCGGCGAATTAAGCCAGGCTTTGTAATTATTATATTTTGAAAGGAGTATTATCCCAATACTTCCACAACTTTTTGACCAATTTCTGCTGGTGATTCAACCACATGAATACCATTTTCAGCTAAAATCTTCATTTTTGCCTGAGCCGTATCATCTTTTCCGCCTACGATGGCACCAGCATGCCCCATGGTTCTTCCGGCAGGAGCTGTTTGCCCTGCGATAAAGCCAACTACCGGCTTTCTGTTCCCATCTTCCTTGATCCATTTAGCCGCATCAGCTTCCAACTGACCTCCAATTTCTCCTATCATAACAATAGCATCTGTATCGGGGTCGTTCATTAACAACTGTACCGCTTCTTTTGTCGTTGTTCCAATAATCGGGTCTCCACCGATTCCAATTGCCGTCGTAATTCCCAAGCCTCTTCTCACAACCTGATCTGCAGCTTCATAGGTTAATGTTCCAGATTTAGAAACTATACCAACCTTCCCTTTCTTAAACACAAAACCTGGCATAATTCCCACTTTAGCCTCATCAGGCGTAATGACACCAGGGCAATTTGGTCCTATCAAGGTGCAGTCTTTGGTATCGATATAGGCCTTCACTTTCACCATATCAGCTGTAGGTATGCCCTCAGTTATGCAAATAATAACCTTGATGCCCGCTTCAGCCGCTTCCATAATAGCATCGGCAGCAAAAGCCGGTGGCACAAAAATAATTGATGTATCTGCGCCCACTTCTTTTACAGCATCTGTCACAGTATTGAAAACAGGTTTATCCAAATGCAATTGACCACCTTTACCCGGCGTAACTCCTCCAACAACATTGGTTCCATATTCAATCATTTGACCAGCATGAAAAGTTCCTTCACTACCTGTGAAACCCTGAACAATAATTTTCGAATCTTTATTAACTAAAACACTCATTCGTCTTTTTTTTGAATTATAACTATTTAAAATCACATCGATTTCATCCTTACAAAAGTATAAGATTGATATGATTAAACCTTTCTATTTTTTTATTTTTTCTATAACTTTTGGAAGTGACCTTATTAATGCCATTTCTCTGAATTTATCTCTTGCTTCAATGGCTGGTGACCCGAAATAGGCCTTCCCTGGTTCAAGATCCATTCCTATACCTGATTGAGCATATACCTCTGACCCTTTGCCGAGGGTTAAACCGCTTTTAATTCCAACCTGTCCCCAAATGGTAACCTCGTCTTCTATGACATTACATCCGGCAATACCTACCTGAGACGCAATCAGGCATTTTTTTCCAATTTTTGTGTCATGTGCAATTTGAACCTGGTTGTCTATCTTTGTTCCCCAACCAATGGTCGTATCTCCGGTAACACCTTTATCAATAGTACAGGCGGCACCAATTTCCACATCATCCTCTACAACGACCCTTCCTACAGAATTCAATTTATCAAAGCCATGAGCTCTTTTCTGAAAATAGAAACCGTCTGAACCGATGACCGATCCTGCATGAATAATCACATTATTTCCTATAATACAATTGTCATAGATGCTTACATTGGGATGTATGGTACAGTTTTCGCCAATACGAACATGATTCCCGATAAAAACATTGGGTTGAATTATGGTTCCTTCTCCTATAGTTGCTGAATCAGACACCGATTCACTGGCTGCTCTAAAGGGCCTGAAATATTGAGACAACCTATTAAAATCATTAAAGGGATCTTCTGAAATCAGCAAGGCCTTTCCTTCAGGACAATCCACTTTTTTATTGATCAAGATGACAGTTGCTGCTGATTCCAAAGCTTTATCATAGTACTTCGGATGATCGACAAAAACAATATCCCCCGGTTCCACTACATGTATTTCATTTAGTCCCAGCACAGGAAAATTCACATCCCCAACAAAAGAAACCTTGAGAATGTCTGCAATTTCCTGCAAACCATATGTTCTTGAAAATTTCATATGAACTAGTCTTTCACTCTTTCAACATAAGATCCTTTTTCAGTGTCAATTTTGATCTTATCACCTTCATTGATAAACAAGGGAACGTTTACTTTAGCACCTGTTTCCATAGTCGCAGGTTTTGTAGCATTGGTTGCCGTATTTCCCTTTACACCTGGTTCTGTATGAGCTACTTCAAGGTATACATGGGTGGGCATCTCAACTGCTAGGGGCAACTCATCTGAAGTTCTGATAATGATGGTAACTACATCTCCTTCTTTCAAAAACTCTGGTGCATCCAGGGCTTCCTTTTCCAAGGTAATTTGATTGTAATCATCCGTATTCATAAAATGATAGGTATTCCCTTCGGGATATAAATATTGATACTTTCTTGTTTCAACCCTTACCTCTTCTATTTTATGACCCGCTGAAAAAGTATTGTCTAATACTTTGCCTGTGGTTAAACTCTTTAACTTTGTTCTTACAAATGCAGGTCCTTTGCCTGGTTTTACATGAAGAAATTCTATAATCTTATAGGTATCGTTATTAAATACGATACAAAGTCCTTTTTTAATATCTGATGTACTTGCCATGTTTGATTTTTCTTAATAATTACTTGTGTATCCTTTCATGATACCTCTTTGTGAGTTATTTATAAATGTGATTACCTCATCTCTTTCAGGACTTGCATCCAATTCTGCCTCCAAAATTCTGGAAGCCTGAGTCGTATTGTTATTCTGTTGAAATAAGATTCTATAAATATTTTGAATTTCATTGATTTTATCTGAACTAAAGCCTCTGCGTCTCAATCCAATAGAATTGATACCCACATAAGAAAGTGGCTCCTTTGCGGCCTTTACAAAAGGAGGTACATCCTTTCGAACCAACGAACCTCCTGAAATCATGGCGTGTTTACCAATATGAATAAATTGATGAACTCCGGCCAAACCTCCAATAATCGCATATTCCCCAATTTCCACATGTCCTGCCAGTGTCACTCCATTAACAATGATGACGTTATTCTTGATGATACAGTCATGCGCAACATGAGCAGTTGCCATGATCAAACAATCATTCCCAATTTCAGTTTTCCCATAAGCCTTTGTTCCTCTGTTGACCGTGGCACATTCACGAATGGTTACATTATCTCCGATCACTACCAGTGAATCCTCACCTTCAAATTTTAAATCCTGTGGAATCGCTGAAATTACTGCTCCAGGGAAAATTCGACAATTCTTTCCGATCCTGGCTCCTTCCATAATGGTCACATTTGAACCGATCCAGGTTCCTGAACCAATTGTGACATTATTATGAATGGTTGAAAAAGGTTCTATCACCACGTTGGTCGCTATTTTTGCTCCAGGGTGTATATATGCTAATGGTTGATTCATCTGATTTCTATTAGATTATTATTTTTCAGGGTTTCTAGCTATCTGAGCCATTAATTCAGCTTCAACAACCAATTTGTTATTCGCATATCCATAAGCCTGCATATGACAAATACCTCTGCGAATAGGTGCTACCAATTCTGCTTTAAAAGTTAAGGTGTCTCCAGGAAGAACTTTTTGTTTGAATTTAACATTGTTCATCTTCATGAAATAGGTCAAATAATTCTCAGGATCCGGTACTGTACTCAATACTAAAATACCTCCACATTGTGCCATGGCCTCTACCTGAAGTACCCCGGGCATCACAGGAGCTCCTGGAAAATGACCTACAAAAAATGATTCATTCATGGTCACATTTTTCATTCCAACCACATGACTATCTGACAATTCAATGATTCGATCTATCAGTAAAAATGGTGGTCTGTGAGGCAGGAGTTTCATGATCTGATGAATATCCATCAAAGGTGGCTTGTTCAAATCGTATTGAGGAACCTTATTTCTTTTTTCAATTTTGATCAGCTTCATCATTTTTTTGGCAAAATGCGTATTGATCTTGTGACCAGGCTTTGTAGCAATCACCTTGCCCTGAATCTTGGTTCCTATAAGCGCCAAATCTCCGATGACATCCAATAATTTATGTCTGGCGGCCTCATTGGCCCAATGTAGCGTCAGGTTATCAAGTATGCCATTCGGTTTCACCTTCACCGAATCCTTTTTAAAGGCCTGACTCAATTTTTCCATGGTCTTTTCTGACAGAGGCTTGTCTACATACACGATGGCATTGTTCAAGTCTCCCCCTTTAATAAGGTTATTGTCTAACAACATCTCTATTTCATGCAAAAAGCTAAATGTTCTTGCATCCGCTATTTCTTCTTTAAAGTCACTGATCTTGTCTAAGGTAGCATTCTGAGTCCCAAGAATTTTGGTACCAAAATCTACCATGGTGGTGATTTCATACTTATCAGAAGGCATGATCATGATCTCACTTCCAGTTTCCTCATCTTTATATGAAATAATATCTTTTACCTCATAAACCTCTCTTTCTTCTTCCTGCTCAACGATACCGGCTTTTTCTAAAATCTCAACAAAATACTTAGAAGAGCCATCCATTATAGGTGGTTCAGGCGCATCAATTTCGATAATAATATTATCAATATCTAAACCGACGACAGCGGCCAGAACATGCTCAGAAGTATTAATAACAACACCATTTTTTTCAATATTTGTTCCTCTCTGCGTATCTGTTACATACATGGCCAGAGCCTCAATAGCTGGCTGTCCTTCCAAATCAGTTCTTACAAAAGTAAAACCAGAATTTGCAGCTGCAGGTTTAAAAGTCAAAGAAACCTTGTTTCCTGTATGCAAACCTATTCCTTCTAATGAAACCTCGTTTCCAATTGTTTTTTGGTTCATACCTATTATTTAATATTATGATTATCCTTTTGTTTTTCAAGCTGGTCTATCCGTCCACTCAATTTTGGCAAATTTCTAAAGTGCACGTATGATTTGTTAAAATCATTATAGGGCATGGCAGGACTACCTTGTACTATTTCATTGTCACCAATGGATTTTCCAATACCCGACTGGGCTTGTATTCTTACATTATCACCAATTACAAGATGCCCAACGATTCCTACCTGACCACCGATTTTACATTCCTTACCTATCTTGGTAGAACCAGCAATACCAGTTTGAGCCGCGATTACCGTGTTTCTTCCAATCTCAACATTGTGTGCCACGTGAATTTGATTGTCTAATTTGACTCCAGATCGAATAATGGTTGACCCTAAAGTGGCCCTGTCTATAGTCGTCCCTGATCCTATATCTACATTATCTTCGATAATTACATTTCCAATTTGAGGAATTTTACTGTACCCACCATTCTTATCAGGTGCAAATCCAAAACCATCACTACCAATGATGCTACCAGAATGAATGGTACAATTACTTCCAATATGGCAATCTGAATACACCTTAGCACCTGCGAATAAAGTGGTATCATTGCCAATGACAACATTATCACCAATAAACACATTCGGATAAATTTTTACATTTTTACCCAAACGCACATTTTTACTAACATAACTGAAGGAGCCTAAATAAAGTTCATCTCCGTATGAAGCCGTTTCATGAATGAATACAGGCTGCTCTATACCCGATTTATGTAATTGAATATTGTTGTAATACTCCAGCAATTTGGTAAAAGCCATATAAGGATCTTCTACCTTGATCATGGTACTCGAAACTTCTTTTTCAGGAACAAACTTTTGATCTACAATAACAACCGAAGCGGCCGTAACATAAAGCCATGAATTGTATTTCGGATTCGACAAAAAAGTCAATGAACCCTTTTCGCCTTCCTCGATTTTTGAGAGTTTGGACACCTCTTCTTTGGGGTTTCCATACACTTCTCCATTAAGGATTTCAGAGATTTGTTCAGCTGTAAATTTCAAACGATGCGTTTTATGATGATAGTTGATGTTTGCAAAAATACTAAAATTTAGCAATCCACATGAATTAAAGCAATTTCTTTGGATAACATATGAAATACTTACTTACAGTCATAGACAAGGCCTTAATACTTGCACTGTCTGAAGCTTTTACAATATCTAACTGACTACCGTCTTTATATAGAATTTCAATCTGCTCCGATGCAGAATTATATGCTTTATTATTTACTTTACCCTGATACACATAATACCCTACCTCATGATCGGTCAAGTTCAGCTTTTCTTTTACCATTTCTTTTATACGTTCAATTTTGCCTGCTTCAAAGGCCTCATTTTTCATTTCAATTTTGGGGAGTCTCCTGTTGACAACTGACTTACATAAATAAGATAGTATTCTATCATCAGAGGTACACCAGTCTTTGATGGCTGACATCACATCATAATCATCAAGCCGACTAAAAGCCTCAATTTTAATCTGGTCAAAATTATCCTGATCAATACGTTCTCCTAAAAAGATTTTCAATGTGTCACTGCAGTCCAATTCAATACCCGACAATAGCAGTTCTCTGGCTCTTTCAATTATTTTTACCAGCACTTTTTCTGCCACGATTCCTGTTTTATGCAGATAAACCTGCCAGTACATAAACCTCCTGGCCATGATAAATTTTTCGACAGAATAAATTCCTTTAAATTCCACGACCAGCGTATCATTTTTCACATTGAGCATGGTAATCAATCTTTCTACATTTATATTCCCTTCGGCCACCCCACTGTAAAAACTGTCTCTTTTTAAATAGTCAAGTCGGTCCATATCTAACTGACCAGAGATCAATTGATTCATAAAGGTACGGTGGTAATCGCCTTTAAAGATTTCAATGGCCAGGTTCAGTGCTCCGTCAAATTCATCATTGAGCAATTCCATGAACTTAAGTGATAC
Organism: uncultured Flavobacteriaceae bacterium; assembly: GCA_964419405.1. GTDB lineage: Bacteria > Bacteroidota > Bacteroidia > Flavobacteriales > Flavobacteriaceae > Lutimonas. Next base: position 6,427 of record CAYQPI010000213.1, on the reverse strand, counting down.
AAATTCATGACTTATTCCTTTTATAAAGGTATGCTCTAAGGCATGTGAAAACGGACCGTGCCCCATGTCATGCATCAAAATGGCAATTTTCAAAGCTTCTTCTTCCGCTTTGGATATGTCAATATCTTTCATGCGTAATGTCTCCACTGCCTGCTGCATCAAATAGGTACAACCCAGTACATGATGAAAACGGGTATGATGTGCACCTGGGTACACCAAATAAGACAAACCCATCTGCGAAATTCTTCTTAGTCTTTGAAAATAAGGGTGTTCAATAATCTTATAAATCAATGGGTTTCGCACTGCAATAAATCCATAAATTGGGTCATTAAAAATTTTTAGTTTTTTCAAAATATTAACGTTGATTTTTGTACTTTTCAGAATTAATTGCGTTCCTTGCGACACAAGATTATCAGCAAAAATAAAGGTTTAATTTAATTAATCATAGTTAATAGATTTAGAATGAGTTCAGGAAAAATACTTTGGGTTGACGACGAGATCCAACTTCTAAAACCACACATGCTATTTTTGGAAAAAAAGAATTACGAAGTTATTCCATGTACCAATGGAGCTGATGCCGTAGAAAGTGTGGGTGAAGAGCAATTTGATATCGTCTTACTCGATGAAAATATGCCTGGATTGTCTGGCTTAGAGACCTTATCTCAGATCAAGGAAAAACTCCCAAACCTTCCTGTGATCATGATCACCAAAAGTGAGGAAGAATATATCATGGAGGAAGCCATTGGCTCAAAAATTGCTGATTACTTGATCAAACCGGTGAATCCGAATCAAATCTTGCTTAGTCTGAAAAAGAACCTTGATAATTCGAGATTGGTATCCGAAAAAACAACGTCAAACTACCAGCAGGAATTTAGAAAAATCGCCTTAGATCTGGCCATGGTCAACACCTATGAAGATTGGGTAGAATTATACAAAAAATTAGTGCATTGGGAAATTCAGTTAGAGTCGATTGCTGATATTGGCATGATTGAGATTTTAGAGAGCCAGAAAGAAGAAGCCAATTCTCAGTTTTACAAATTCGTAAAGAATAATTACAGTGATTGGTTTCACGGTAATGACCGTCCTGTATTGTCTCACACCCTGTTTAAAGAGGTTATTGCTCCTCAGATAGAGAAGGATCCAGGTACGCTTTTAGTGGTGATCGACAATTTAAGATATGATCAATTAAGAGTATTGGAACCCATCATAAGTGAGTATTATAAGGCCACTGAAGAAGAATCCTTTTTTAGCATACTTCCTACGGCTACTCAATATGCCAGAAACGCCATTTTCTCGGGCCTTACTCCCTTGGATATGGAAAAGAAATATCCTCAATACTGGAAAAATGACACTGATGAAGGTGGCAAGAATATGCACGAGAATGAATTTCTTACTGAACAGCTAAAAAGACTTGGCCTCAACCTGACTCATGAGTATTATAAAATTACAGCTGTTAATCAGGGGCGTGAATTAGCCGCCAATTTCGCTAAAACCAAGAAGAATGACCTTACCGTAATTGTTTACAATTTCGTTGACATGTTATCCCATTCAAGAACGGAAATGGATATGATCAAAGAGCTGGCGAGTGATGATAAAGCTTATCGCTCCTTAACTTTGAGCTGGTTCAAGAATTCACCTCTTTTGGAGATTATCCAGAATGCCCAAAAAATGGGGCTAAAGCTAATTATTACCACGGATCATGGAACCATCAATACCTCAAAACCATCAAAAGTTGTTGGTGATAAAAATATCAGTTCTAACCTTCGTTATAAAACCGGAAAAAGTCTGAGTTATAACGAAAAAGAAGTTTATGTGGTAAAAGACCCTAAAGAAATTTTCCTTCCATCGCTACATATGAGCAGCTCTTTTATATTTGCCAAGGAAGATTTTTTCTTTGCCTATCCAAATAATTACAATCATTATGTCAAGTATTATAAAAACACCTATCAGCACGGTGGAATTTCTTTGGAGGAAATGATAATCCCCTGCATGACTTTTCAGCCAAAATAGATACCTGATATAGGAATTGCAATTTCTGATATTAAAACAAACTGATTCAAGTCTGTCGCTGCATCCATTGATGTCATTTTTTATTAAATTATACGTAATAAACTGCCCGAATTTTTAAGAATTTAATAGCCAGTATTTCAAAGAAATTTATCAATTTTGCAGAATTAATTTGAAGTGAATTAATTAAACAAAAATTTGATGAAAAAACATAATTTTAGTGCAGGCCCATGTATTCTTCCTCAGGAAGTTTTAAAGAAGGCATCCGATGCAGTTCTCAATTTTAACGGTTTAGACCTATCCTTAATCGAAATATCTCACAGAAGTGCTGATTTTGTTGAAGTAATGGAACATGCTAAAGATCTGGTCCTCGAATTGTTAGATTTAAAAGGTAAAGGATATTCTGCCCTTTTTCTACAAGGTGGTGCCAGCCTGGAATTTTTAATGGTTCCTTATAACCTGCTGCCAGAAGGTGGTAAGGCAAGTTATATCAATACCGGAACCTGGAGCTCAAAGGCGATTAAAGAAGCTGGTTTGTTAGGCGAAGTTGAGGTGATCGCATCTTCTAAGGATCGTAATTTCAATTATATCCCAAAAGACTATAGTATCCCAGTTGATTCAACCTACGTTCATTGCACCAGTAATAATACCATTTTTGGAACCCAAATGAAAGAGTTTCCAAAAACGGACAAACTATTGGTTTGTGATATGAGTTCAGATATTTTTTCACGAAAATTAGATTTTAGTCAGTTTGATGTTATTTATGCGGGCGCTCAAAAAAACATGGGCCCGGCAGGAACAACTTTGGTAGTTGTAAAAGACGACATCTTAGGCAAAACAGGTAGAAAAATTCCTTCGATGTTAGACTATCAGGTGCATATTTCAAAAGACAGTATGTTCAATACACCAGCTGTATTTCCAGTGTACGTTTCTATGCTTACGCTTGAATGGTTGAAAGGCCTTGGTGGCATTGAAGGTATTGAAAAAATAAATGAGGAAAAAGCCTCGCTCCTTTACAAGGAAATTGACAACAATCCTTTATTTAAAGGTGTTGCCAATTTAGAAGATCGTTCAAACATGAATGTCACCTTCGTTTTAACGGATGAATCCAAAAAAGAAAAATTTGACAGCATGTGGAAAGAAGCCGGTATTAGCGGTATTAACGGACACAGATCTGTTGGAGGATACAGAGCAAGTATTTATAATGCCATGCCAATTGAAAGTGTTCAGGTACTGGTTGACGTGATGAAAGCCCTTTAATAATAGAAAACAAAAATATATCATATGAAAGTATTAGCAAATGACGGTATTGCGACTTCTGGAGTTGTAGCCTTAGAAAATGCAGGTTTTGAAGTTATTTTAAAGACTGTTGCTCAGGAGCAACTTGCAGACTTTATCAACAAGAATGAAATAGATGTACTTTTAGTTAGAAGTGCTACAACAGTTAGAGAAGCGTTGATCGATGCCTGCCCTACCTTAAAAATTATTGGTCGGGGTGGTGTTGGAATGGACAATATCGATGTTGATTATGCAAGAAACAAAGGATTGAAAGTAATTAACACACCAGCTGCCTCGTCTCACTCTGTGGCAGAACTCGTATTTGCTCACCTTTTCGGAATGGTTCGTTTTTTACATGATTCAAATCAAAATATGCCACTCGAAGGAGATTCTAAATTTAAGGAACTCAAGAAAGCCTATGCAAAGGGTGTCGAGCTAAAAGGCAAGACCTTAGGTATTCTTGGTTTTGGAAGAATCGGTCAGGCAACTGCTAAAATTGGATTAGGTGTTGGAATGAAAGTTGTGGCCTTTGATCCGTTTATTGATACGGCAAATGTACAATTAGATTTTTTTGACGGACAAAATGTAAACTTCACCATAGATACAATTTCGAAAGAAGCTGTTCTTGAACAGGCTGATTTTATTTCTTTACATGTGCCTGCTCAGGAAGATTATGTGATTGGAAAGAAAGAATTTGAGATCATGAAAAAAGGTGCTGGTATTGTAAACGCAGCAAGAGGTGGTGTTATTGATGAACTGGCTTTGATTGAAGCTATTGAAAGTGGTGTCATTTCAAATGCTGCCTTGGATGTTTTTGAAAATGAGCCAAATCCAGAGATCCAGTTATTGATGAACAGAAATATTTCATTGACTCCTCACATTGGTGCAGCAACCCAGGAAGCGCAAAACAGAATTGGAGAAGAATTAGCCACTCAGATTATCGATATCTTATCGTAAGCTAATTTTTAGATTTTTTATAGAAATAGAGGTTTATTATATCCATAATAAATCTCTATTTTTGTTTTAATCAACAAGGGTCTCAAGGCCCGTATCAATGTTGAGCTAATTCTAAAGTATGGCCAAAGTAGATCCATTTCGCGCGATTCGATCAACAAGGGACAAGGTAGCCTTGGTAACTACGCGATCCTATGATATTTATAAGAAAAAGGAGCTGAACGATATACTCAGATTGAATCCGTTTTCGTTTCTGCATATTCTTCGACCTGGTTTCAAATTTCACAAAACGGTTCATGGAAGCAAACGCTTCAAAATGGTGCATAATCGTTATAACGAATTCAAGGAAAACGGAATTTTCCAACATGATCCAAAACCGAGCTATTATTTACATCAGAAGTCTTTCAATGGCGATGTTTTCTGGGGGATTATTGGGCTGGCATCTTTAGAAGACTATCAAAAAAATGTCATTAAAAAGCATGAAAACACCCTAAGTGAACGAGAAGCCTTGTTTGGAAATTATCTTGAGGTCACAGGTTTTAATGCAGAACCCGTATTGATCACCTATCCTGATGACTCATTTCTCTCTTCCCTCATTGTCAAGTACAGAAAACGCAGGGCAGAATATGAATTTACCACAAACAAAAACAGAACCCACCTTATGTGGCTGATCGATGAGGAGGAAGAAGTGTCTCAGATATCGGAGGCTTTTTCAAACATGCCCTCACTTTATATTGCTGATGGTCACCATAGAACAGCATCCTCAAATTTTTTATATGAAAAGATGAAGGAAAGTAAAGATCAAAATGCCAAAGAATTAACCAAACATTTTATGGCCTACTTCATTCCTGAGTCCAGTATGAGGATTACTTCATTTTACCGTTTTATTAATAATCTAAACGGTATGAGCACCAGAGAATTTCTAATGGCAATTGACGAAAATTTCAGAATTCAAAAATTAGGCAAACGATACTATCAACCGTCTAAAAAGCACCATTTTTCTATGTATCTGGACGGAGAGTACTATAAACTGTATTTAAGGAAAACAAACTTTAGCCCTGATACTGTTCTTGATCATTTAGATTCACAAATTCTTTTCAAACGAATATTAGAACCTGTACTGGGTATTAAAAACCCTTCAACAGACAAAAACATTCATTATTTGCCCGAAACAGGTAATGAGATGCAATTGCAACAACTCGTAGATTCAGGAGAATACAAGGTGGGCTTTGGACTGTTTCCGATATCAGTTGAACAACTTAAAACAGTAGCTGATCATGGGCTGACAATGCCACCAAAAAGTAGTTATATTGAACCGAAACTCAGAAGCGGACTAACGATATACGAATTAAAGTAACACTAGTAATAAATAAATATAAATGCTTGTAAAACAGAATTTAAATAATTTCAAATCTAAATTAGATCCAGGAGTAACTCTAGTGGCAGTTTCTAAGACAAAACCTGAAGCAGATATCCTGGAAGCCTATGAGGCAGGCCAGCGAATTTTTGGTGAAAACAAAATTCAGGAAATGGTCAATAAATACGATGCCTTACCCAAAGATATTCGATGGCATATGATCGGTCATCTGCAAAGCAACAAAGTCAAATACATGGCACATTTTGTTGATTTAATTCATGGTGTAGATACTTTTAAGACCTTGAAAGAAATCAACAAACAGGCTAAGAAACATGAGCGGGTCATCGATTGCCTATTGCAGGCACGAATCGCCAAAGAAGACACAAAATTTGGACTACAGTTTAACACTATAGAAGAGATCTTAGAAATGGATGAACTTCTGGAACTTAAACATGTAAGAATCATTGGTTTGATGGGAATGGCGAGTTTTAGTTCAGATACCGAGGAAGTTGCTAACGAATTTAGAAGCTTAAAGAAATTCTATGACAAATTGAATGATTCTGGAGCAGGTTTTACGGTTCTTTCAATGGGTATGAGTGGTGATTACAAAATTGCTATCGAAAACGGAAGTACCATGATTCGTGTTGGAAGTGCCATATTTGGGGCAAGAAATTACGTGGTATAGATTTTTTTTAGTGCATTATTTTAAACAGCAGCTCTTTTAAAATATCACCCTGAGCTAAATTTGAAGCCCCTACCCCCTTGCTTTTTAAATCTGCTTCTCTCAACCCTGCAATGACCTGTGCCACTTTTCTCATAGGATAATTTCTG
>CAYQPI010000212.1:0-16446 GCA_964419405.1 uncultured Flavobacteriaceae bacterium | reverse complement strand
AGGATGGCGCTTATAGTTTTGATTTTAAATTGCCTCAAAAAGATATTAGGTTTTTTATTGAAGGAAATTCGGTCAAATCAAAGGAGTATATTTTAAGGGTCGTGGCTGCTCCTAAGATTACAAACTTTAGAATGAAACTTCGTTATCCAAACTATCTGAATAAAGAAATTGATACTATTGGAAATACAGGGAATGCGGTGATTCCTGTGGGTACGGAAGTTACCTGGATTGTAGATTCTCAGAACACGGAGTTTGTTGAGTTTGTTTCTGTGGATGAAAAGAATATAGAAGACAATAAAAGTGACAGAATGCAAGACAATGATGGTCAGTTTTTATTTCGCAAGAGCTTAAGGAGAAACCTGTCCTACGAAATCAGGTCGTCTAATGCAGAGATCAAGAATTTTGAAGTATTAAGGTATACAATTGAGGTTGTCAATGATGAATATCCAAAAATTGCGGTGCAATCAGATATAGATTCAATTAAAAGAGGACCGGCACAGTTTTTAGGACAGTTAACAGACGACTATGGTATTTCAAGGCTGCAGGTTGTTGCAAGGGATTTGTCTAATGGCAAACAAAGCATAGGTAAAATCTCGGTAGGAAAAACTGATTTTGAGGAATTTTTCTATGTTTTCCCGGAAGGGATTCTCTTAGAAGAAGGTCATAATTACGAAGTATACTTCGAGGTATTTGACAATGATGCCATCAAAGGACCCAAAAGAACTATTTCCAAAGCATTTAGGTATAGAAATAAGACACAACAGGAGGAGGAATTCGAAATTTTAGAGGAGCAGAAGGATGGATTAGAAGATGTTGAAAAAACGAAGGAATCGAGTGAAAACCTGGAGAAAGAAATGGAAGAGTTTTCTAAAAAACTGAAGAATAAAGAAGATGCCGATTGGAATGACAAAAAGCAGTTGGAAAATTTTATCGAACGTCAGAAGCAGTATCAAGAAATGATAGATAAGAATGCTGAAAAGATGAAAGACAATCTTGACGAAATGGACGAAGAAGAGGATCCGGCATTAATGGAGAAAAAGGAAGCTCTAAAAGAGAGATGGGATGAATTGAGTGAGTATAAAGAAAAGGAAGAACTGATTAAGGAGTTGGAAGAATTGGCTGAAAAGCTTCAGAAGGAGGATCTTCTTGAAAAGATTGATAAATTAAAAGAACAAAGTAAACAGGAAAATCGCTCTCTGGAAAGAATTTTAGAATTAACGAAGCAGTTCTATGTAGAAAAAAAGTCGGTGCAGATTATGGAGAAATTAAAGGAATTATCTGAAGAGCAACTCGATTTGAGTACTGAAGAGACTAATTCGGTAGAAGAACAGCAAAAATTGAATGCTAAATTCGATTCGATAAAGAAAGATTTTGACGATTTACGAGAGCAAAATGAGGCCTTAAAACAACCAATGGATATTTTTGAAAGTAAGCCTGATGAGAAGTTGATAGACATGGATATGAAGGAGGCCGAGAATAGTTTAAAGAATAGTGAAAACAAAGAAGGGTCTCAGGAGAAACAGGCTACAGAAAAAGCGAAACAAAAACAACGTGCTGCCTCAAAAAGAATGGAGGAATTAAGTAAAAAAATGGAGTCTGGTTTGATGGAAATGGAAATGCAAGGGATGGAAGAAAACATAAAAGATTTGCAACAAATTCTTAAGAATCTTTTGAGATTTTCTCTTGATCAGGAGGATTTGATGTTGTCCTTTGAGTCTGTGAGTTCGAAGAATGCAGATTTTCCCGATAAATTGAAAGAGCAAATCAAGTTGAAAGAAAATTTTGAACATATTGATGACAGTTTGTATACCTTATCCTTGAGAATGGTAAAATTGAGTTCTAAAATTCAGGAGGATTTGAGTTCAGCTCATTATAACCTTGATAAATCACTTGAGAATATAGCTGAAAACAGAATACAGCAGGGGATGAGTAATCAGCAATATACCATGACGGCAGCTAATAATCTGGCTGATTTACTCAGTGATATGTTACAGAGTATGCAAAATCAAAAGCCTGGATCAGGAAAGGGTAAAGGGAAGGAAGGGGAAATGAGTTTGCCGGATGTGATCAAAGAACAGCAGGGAATGATGAAGAAGATGAAGGAAGGAATGGATAGCCAGCAAGATCAAGGCAAAAAGGGTAAAGAAGCGATGAGTAGTGAACAGTTTCAAATGTATCAAGAACAAAAAATGCTTAGAGACGAGTTACAGAAATTACTGGATAAAGAAGGGGGCGGAGGGCAAAAAGGAAAAGCTGCATTGCAGCAGATGGAAGAACTTGAGAAAATCTTATTGGAAAAGGGAATCACTAAAAAGACGCTAGAACGAATGCAAGAATTGGAGCATGAATTGTTAGAATTGGAGAATGCCCAAATGAAAAGGAATAAAGATAAGAAGAGAGAATCTGAAACCAATACAAATACCTTTGATCAAAAAGAAATTGAACAGTTGAATATTGATAAAGACTGGAGAAATGAAAGGGAAAGTTTGAGGAGGAAAAGATTAGAATTAACACCTGAATATAAAAAAAGGGTAAAGTCCTATTTTGAACAAGAAAGTAATTAGATTATGATTGAATATACGATCATTGGGGATTTTGAGTTGCCTCAGAAGGAAAAAATTTCGGAATGGATTAGCTTTACCCTAGATCAGGAAGGGAAAGAATTAGGCGAATTGAACTATATTTTCTGCGAGGATGCATATTTACTTGAAATCAATGTTAAAACATTGAATCACAACACATTAACTGATATTATTAGTTTTGACTACACGCTTGGGGCTGTGGTATCTGGCGATGTCTATATCTCTTTTGAAAGAGTGTGGGAGAATGCCCGTGATTTAGGCTTAGAATTTGTTGATGAACTGCATCGTGTAATGATTCACGGAGTACTGCATTATTGTGGATATAAGGACAAGTCTGATAAGCAAAAGAAGTTGATGAGGGAGAAAGAAGATTATTACCTATCTTTGCGCACTTTTTAATAGCTATAATGTTTCACGTGAAACAATGAGATATGAATATGTTTGAATCGAAATATGATGTGATTGTTGTTGGCGGTGGTCATGCTGGTTCAGAAGCTGCCGCGGCGGCTGCTAACTTAGGTTGTCACACCTTGTTGATTACGATGAGTCTTCAGAATATTGCCCAGATGAGTTGTAATCCGGCCATGGGTGGTATTGCAAAGGGGCAAATAGTGAGAGAGATAGATGCTTTGGGTGGTTATAGTGGTATTGTAACAGATATAACGGCTATTCAGTTTAAGATGTTGAACAAATCGAAAGGACCTGCGATGTGGAGTCCAAGAGCTCAAAGTGACCGTATGAGGTTTGCTGAGGAGTGGAGAAACAGGCTTGAGCAAACAGAGAATCTTGATATGTTTCAAGATTCAGTGAATGGATTGTTGTTTGATGAAGAGAGAATTATTGGTGTCAAAACTCAATTAGGATTAGATATTTATGCAAAAACTGTAATTGTTACGGCAGGAACTTTTTTAAATGGAAGGATACATATTGGTGAAAAGACCTTTGGTGGAGGTAGAGCAGGAGAAGGGTCTTCAACCGGGATAACGGAAGATTTGGTTGCGAAGGGGTTTGAGGCTGGCAGAATGAAGACGGGTACGCCGCCCAGGGTAGATGCCAGGTCATTGGATTTTTCAAAAATGATTGAACAGCCGGGGGATGAGATGACATCTAAATTTTCTTATACAAACACGGTAAATTTAAAAGAACAAAGGTCTTGTTATATGTCATATACTTCTCCGGAAGTTCACGATTTATTAAGGGAGGGTTTTGAAAATTCACCAATGTATACAGGTCGAATTAAAGGTATTGGGCCGCGGTATTGTCCTTCTATTGAAGATAAGATCGACAGGTTTTCAACTAAAGACCGGCATCAGCTTTTTGTTGAACCTGAAGGTTGGAATACTACAGAAATTTATGTTAATGGATTCTCCACATCACTTCCACATGATGTTCAATATCAGGCTTTGAAAAAAGTAGCAGGATTTGAGGATGTAAAGTTTCTGAGATTTGGCTATGCGATAGAATACGATTATTTTCCACCTACTCAATTACAACATACCCTTGAGACAAAGCTGATAAAGAATCTTTATTTTGCAGGTCAGATTAACGGTACAACCGGATATGAGGAAGCGGCTGCTCAGGGCCTGATGGCGGGTATAAACGCGGCCTTAAATATTAAGAAAGAAGCACCTTTTATTTTGAAAAGAGATGAGGCGTATATAGGGGTGCTGATCGATGATTTAATTACCAAAGGGACAGATGAGCCTTATCGAATGTTTACCTCAAGAGCAGAATACAGAACTTTGTTAAGGCAAGATAATGCGGATTTAAGGCTGACGCCGAAATCATATGCCATAGGATTGGCGTCAAAAGAGCGTTTAAACCGGGTGCTTGAGAAGCAGGAAAAAACAGATCTCTTTATTAAGTTTTTAAAAGAAACCAGTATCAAGCCAGAAGATGTAAATCCTATACTGATTGAAAAGGATTCTGCAACCGTTGGTCAGTCAATGAAAATGTTTAAGATTGCATCCAGGCCACAGCTCGATTTCAATGACGTAAAGCGGTTTCCAAAAGTGAAAGAGTTTATTGTTGAGAATACTATCGACGATGAAGTTGTTGAGCAAACAGAAATCCATGTGAAGTATAGTGGATATATTGAGAAGGAAAAGAATTCAGCCGACAAGCTTCAGAGACTAGAGAATATTAAAATCCCTGCGAATTTTAATTACGAAAAAATCAAATCAATCTCGTATGAAGCTCGAGAAAAGTTGGCTAAAATACAGCCCTCAACCATTTCTCAGGCAAGCAGAATTTCGGGAGTATCACCAAGTGATGTTTCAGTACTTTTAGTGTATATGGGTCGATAGAAAATTATTAGCTTTTTTTATATGAATGATGTATCGGTTCAAAAGCAAGAACCTTTTTTAAGAGAAAAGGAATTAAGTCCTTTCATTGATTGTATTGATTATACTGTTTCACGTGAAACCTTTCGATTGTTGTTAGATAAAACGTCAGGTTTATTGGTAACAACACCAAGACCTTCTTTAGATAATCTATCATCTTATTATGAAAGTGAAGACTATATTTCACATACTGATTCCAGCAGGTCATTAATGGATAAGGTATATCAGATGATAAAAGCTTATTCAATAAATAAGAAATTGAAAATGATCAATAAGCTGGCAGGAACAAAAGGAACTCTGTTAGACATTGGTTGCGGCACTGGAGATTTATTGGCTGCTTGTGAAAAGGATGGCTGGAAGATTAGCGGCGTCGAGCCAAGTGAAAAAGCGAGGATTCTGGCAAATGAAAAAATTGATTCAACAAATTCAATAGATGAAAGTCTTGAGGCTTTGGTAAATAAAAAGCCAAAGAAATTTGAAATCATTACCATGTTTCATGTTTTGGAGCATGTGCCGAATTTGTCTGAATATGTAGATAGCCTGTATCAGTTACTAACCGAAGATGGATGTTTAATTATTGCTGTACCAAATTATAAAAGTTATGATGCAGCATATTATAAAGAGTTTTGGGCAGCCTATGATGTGCCCAGGCATTTATGGCATTTTAGCCAGGAGTCTATGCAGCAAATTTTTGAATCAAAAGGATTTCGTGTTGTCGACACCTTGCCTTTGATTTTTGATTCTTTTTATGTGAGCCTTTTATCCGAAAAATACAAAACTGGTAAATCAAATTTATTAGGGGCGTTTAAAACAGGTCTTAACTCAAATATCAAAGCGAAACGTTCAGGACAGTATTCTTCACTCATCTACATCATAAAAAAGGGTAAATAATCATTTTAAAGGCTTTTAAGCGCTTTTAAGGAAATTTAGGTGTTATTGTAAAGGGGTTTCGCTGATGTGAGATTTAAAGCTTGTTTTAGAAGGTCAAAATTATAAGACATTTTTATGATCTGTAAATCTTTATAAATATCCCTTATTGAGACACAAGCCATTGAATAAGTCAAAGTTTTTGTTTGTTAATCGAATCATTATTTTACTTTTGCCACACTAAATCAAAATTAATTAGAATGAAAAAATTAGCAATAGTATTTTCTTTGATGATGTTGATCTCATCTTGTACACAGGTGAAGATTGCTTATGTTGACCTAGAAGAAGTATTAAAAGAGTATGAAGGAGCTGTGCAGGCCGAAGAGGAAATGAAAGTGAAATCTCAGCAAATGTCTCAGCAATTGGATCAAATGGCTTTGCCCTTACAACAAAAGATTCAAGAGTATCAGCAGAATAAAGATAATATGTCAGCTGCTGCACGTCAAAAAGAAGAAACTGAATTAATGCAACAACAGCAACAGTTTCAGCAACAACAGCAAATGGCTCAACAGCAGGTTCAGGCGGAAGGTCAGGCTATGTATGAAAAGGTTAACAAAGAGATTGAATCGTTTCTAGCAGACTACGGTCAGGATAATGGATTTACATACATCCTTGGATCATCTGTTCAAACCAAGACTGTTCTTTATGGAGAGGAATCATTAGATATAACCGATGCCGTTATTGAAGCGTTAAACAGCGATTATGAATCTGAAGCACCAGCTGAAGAATTAACAGAAGAAAATTTAACAGCTCCTGAAGCTGAATCAGAAACAACTCCGGTGAACTAAAACCTGTTTCTTATCGATACAAAGGCCCGCATCATTGCGGGTCTTTTTTTTTGGAATGGAGAGAACTTTTGAAGAAAGATAATTTTTAGCCTGATATAATTTTCTCGCCTTTTTTACGTTATTAACACACTGTTGATAAGTTGCTAATTTTGAAAACGCGCCTGTTTTAAAATTTATTTAATATAAAAACAGTTTCAGATTTGCAACTAAATATTTGAAATACAAACAATTATAACGTAAACATTATGAAAAGGGGATTCATTTTAGTTTTTTTTCTAGCTTGTTTTTTACAAGTTGCAGCTCAGTCGACTGCGAAGTATCAAATCAAATTTCTTGAAGTAAATAAAACCAATTCTGATTATGGAGTTGCGCTTTTAGATGAGAATAAATTGATTTTTACTTCGGCAGATCATAAAGTGACCACAGCAAGAAAAAATTATAATCCAAGAAAAGATCTTTATAAAGGAGATATCAGTTTTGATGGTGAGATCAAAAATGTAAAGAGAGTAACGACTGATGTGAACAAAAGAGTAAACCAAACAGGAGTTACATATACTAAAGATGGAAGAACAGTTTATTTCAGCAGAAATAAATACAAGAGAAAATTAAAAAAGCAAAACCTACCTAAGAATCAGAGGTTAATTATTTATAAAGCTGATGTTGCAGCCGACGGAAGCTGGAAAAATATTAAGAAGGTTCCTTTTAATAAAAAGAAATCTTCAACCGGTTACCCGGTGTTAAGCGCCGATGATAGCAAGCTGTATTTTGTATCTGACAGATTACCTTCGAAAGGTAAATCTGATATTTTCGTTGTTGATATATCAAAAGATGGAAACTATAGTCAACCTCGTAATTTGGGATCTTTTGTAAATACTGATGGTAATGAAACGACTCCATTTATTACTGAAGATAACATTTTATATTTTTCTTCTGACGGACATGAGGGTATGGGAAAACTAGATGTATTTGCCGTTGAAGTATTCGATGATGCAACTTCTGAGATTTATAAATTAGCCTCACCTATTAATAGTATCAATGATGACTTTGCCTACCTTGTAAATAAGGATAACAATCAGGGCTATTTTACTTCTAATCGCTTGCAGGGAGAGGGTTTTAACGATTTATACTCGTTTACATTGGAGGAAGATGTAAGACCTGGAGAATGTTTTATAACTGTTGACGGAAAAGTAAGAGATAAATCTTCATACGAAGCCTTATCTGGTGCAACAGTAGATCTATACTCTATAGATGGAAGTCTGATCGAATCAGTATCTACCTATAGTGATGGTACATATCAATTCACGGTTTCTTGTGCTAAGGAATATGAATTAGTCGCTTCTAATCCTGATTATTTGGATGACAAAAAGAGAATTGAAATTCTTGAAGAGAATTATCATTCTGCGCTTCATACTAATTTGAACCTGAGCAAAATTGAGAAAAAGCAACCTGTAGCTGCAAAAATGTCACCTATTTATTATGACTATGATGATTCCCAGATTACTGAAGAAGCAGCCAAAGAGATGGATAAGATTGCTGAGGTTATGTTGGAGAATGAAAACCTGGTAATCCAAGCGTCATCTTACACTGATTCACGTGGAACAGATGCTTATAATATTGCACTATCTAAGAGAAGAGCCAAGGCTGCAGTTGAGTACCTGAAATCAAAAGGGATTGATGAGAGCAGAATTAAATCAAAAGGATATGGTGAGGATAAGTTGATCAATCAGTGTGTGAACGGTGTTGAGTGTAGAGAAGAATCTCATCAAATGAATAGAAGAACTGAATTCAATTTCTTAAATGTTCCTGGAGTAGGAAACAAAAAAAGTTCTTCGCCAGCGAAAACTAAAACAGCCATGAGTTCTAAGAAATCTGCTGTTGCAGTTGCTTCAAAATCTCAACAGGTGAAAGTTTCTCAAACGGATACTAAAATTGACATACAGGAAATAAAACCTATACCAAAGAAAGCAGTTGTTGTTCAAAAGACGCCGGTGCAATTGGAAAAATCATCGCCTATAGAAAGTGCTAAAATGGAGTCCTTGAAGGTTGCCGCCACGGATCATCAAATTAGGAGTGTAAACATAAAAAAGACAAGTTTAAAAATGGCTCCAACAGCCGTTGCCGTTGCCGAAGAGAAACCCGAAGTAAAAGCAGTAGCCGAAACAGAAGTTGTTGAAGTAAAACCAGTCATAGAAACAGAAGAAAAAATTGCAGAGATAAAAAAAGATGAACCAGAAATCAAAAGTGGGAAAATTGAAGCAGAGTCAGCAGTAGCTGCCTCAACAGAAAAAGAAAATAAGGATGAAATCAAAGAGGCCGTAGTAATCAATTATAATTCAACAATTGTCGCTACCAACCCTGAAAGTAATAAGGTATTAAATTATATAGGGACCGAAAAAGTCAAAATGATCGATCAGTTGTCGGAATTGGAGAAAAAATATGCCGAGGCAATTCCTAATTATCCGAAACTATCAGATTCTCTGGCAGTTCATAAGGATAGAATTGCTGAAATTATTGCAGATGCTGAGAATATGGAAGAAACAGGCTGGTCAAATATCATTGAATATAAAAATAATGTCCTTCATTATAAAAAGAAGTACAGAGCATTGATGGTAGGAAATAGCAGAAACACAGCATCACGTGGTTCAATAAGCAGAAGCGATAGAATAGCAGCAAGAGAGTCAGGTAGAGCCCCTGCAAACTCGGTCGCCCAGACTGAAAAACCTGCGGCTAAGGTTGTTGAAATGGAGGAAAACTTAAGCGTTGACAATGTTGAAATAACCGCTATGAAAATGAGTGGAAACGGAAAATATCAGAAGACCAATAATGCAAGCAAAACGGATTTGATCAAGGTAACGTTTAAATTGATCAGTAATGAAAAGGTTGATTCTGGAAGAAAAGAAGCTCATTTAGTTTTACAGAACCCAGAAGGTAGAGTTCAAGAGGCCAAGGGAATTTTCACAGTAAAAAACACCGAACAGGAATCTAAGTATACAGATCATGCCATTATAAACTATAATAACCACGATGTGGATGTAACCATGTTTATTCAGAGAAAGGGTCAGGGTTTTGAAAAAGGTGTCTATCCTGTAAAAGTATTTCTTGAAGGAGAATTGATGGCTGTAACTAAATTGAACCTGGAGAATTCACTATAAAAACTAAAGCATATAAATTCCCATAACGGTGAGTATAAAATACACCGTAATATTCATAGCCCCGGAGTAATCCTGGGCTATTCTTTGTCCGGTCATAAGCACTATTAAAGTGATGGCTATAGCGGTAAGCCCCCATTGCAGGGTGAGCGTTTCGCTACTTTTGAAAAGGTGGTACAGGCCGACAAGACTTATGCCAATACTAACAAGCTCTAGTACCAACACAAAAATTACTGAGACGACCACCTTATTTTCAAGAAAAGACCCCTTGAAATGTTTTGTATAGTAGTTTGTTGTTGTATTCCACTGAGCAATTTTTTCGATCACAGAATAAACAAAAGTTAGCACCAGGAAAGTACTAATTAATAAAACAGCCAGATATTCCTGCATGGCATATTGGTTTTGCGGTCAAAAATAAATGGAATAGAGGTATTATCGCTATATTTTTTACAGGAATTAAATATCTTTGAACAAAATATGCTCTATGTTTCTTTTTATTAAGAAAGACTTTTTATCCATTCTGCTTATCATTTTCATTGCCCAGCCCCTATTATCACAGACCGATTTTAGTGATTCCTGGGAAGATTTTTTTTCATATAACAATGTCAAGGATTTTATAAAGATTGACAACAGACTATACGCCATTGCAGACAATGCGGCCTTTATTCAAAACACCGAAACGGGATACATGGAAAAGATTTCTTCTGTTCATGGCCTTTCTGGAAAGGAAACAACAAGTCTTTATTATAGCGAAGCGACCAATCGATTTGTCATAGGGTATCAATCGGGCCTTGTTGAAATCATAGATGAAAATGGTAAAATTACTGTGGCCAACGATATTGAACGATTGGATATTACGGGTCAAAAGCAAATCAATCACATCGCAGAGTACAATGGCAAGCTCTATTTATCGACACCCTTTGGCATTGTTGAATACGATATAGTCAACCTCAATTTTGGAGATACCTTGTATATCGATGAAAATTCCAGTCCTGTTTTTGTGAATGAGATCGGCATAGTTAATGAAACCATTTATGCCGCTACTCAAAAAGGAATCTATTCTGCTGACATCAATGACCCTAATCTCGTAGATTATAATAATTGGTTGCAACCGGAAGGAGCCTTATTAGGGAATTTTCTGTCTATTGCCATCTTTTCTGAAGGAGTGTTCACTGCTCGTTCTAATTCCCTATATGAATTGGCAGGTGTCGATGAGTTGATCCAAAGAAGAAACTTTGCTACCAATATTTTAAAGTTAAGATCTTCGAGTCAGTTTTTAACCGTGTCCTTAGCATCATCTGCTTCTGTTCTTGACAGTAATCTTAGCCTGGTGCATGAGGCCACAGCATCTGCAAACTATGTATTTAATTTAAATAATGCCTATGCGGTTAATGACAAAATTTATCTGGCGACAGATAGTTTCGGGGTGTTAAGTCAGGCTTTTTTTGACACTGAGTATCTTGAAATTCATCCTGATGGCCCAAGCTCAAATAAGGTATTTTCAATTGAGGCAGAAAACAATAATTTGTGGGTGGTTTATGGCGGATATAATCTATCATATACTCCTTTGGGTAAAAGATTGGGTTATTCGCATTATAATGGCTCAACAACAGCATCTTCGGCATGGATTAACACTATCTATGATGCGAATTTCCCGGCTAGAGACCTGGTTCATGTGACCTTTGACCCTTCTGTTGAAAACAAGGTCTATTTAAGTTCCTGGGGCAGTGGAATGCTGGTGGTAGAAAATGATGAGCCCAGCATATTATGGGATGACACGAATAGTGGATTAGAAGATTTATATCCCGATGGTGATCCAAACTCAAGTATTAGAATTAATGGAGCTGCTTTTGATAATCGCGGTAATTTCTGGATTTCAAATTCCTGGGTTCCAAATCGCTTGAAAAAGTTAGAAACAAATGGCAATTGGAAGGAATTCGATCTGAGTTCATTGATCACGAACTCCATTGCGCTTGGAATGTCAGAATTGGCCATAGATAAATCAGGAAGTATTTGGATGGGATCAAGGAGGAATGGGGTTTTGGTATACAATGAATCTGGTGATAGAAAAAAAGCGTTGACGACTGAAACGACGAAGGGGTCTTTACCTGATCTTCATGCTAAAACGCTGGCCGTTGATAGAAATAACAGGGTCTGGATCGGAACTCAAAAAGGGCTTGTCGTTTATTCTGGAGCAGGGTCTTTGTTTGAGTCAGATATTTATGATGCCGAACCTGTGATTATCGATGATAATGGTATTCCAAAAAGACTTTTGGGAGAACAACCGGTAAATTCTATCGCCATTGATGGTGCAGAAAACAAATGGTTCGGGACCGATACCGGAGGAGCTTTAGGGACGAATTCATCAGGAAGCGAAACGCTGTATAATTTTAATAAGGATAATTCGCCTTTACCATCAAATAGTGTTTTAAAGATAAAGGTGGATGACAGTAACGGAAAGGTTTTTTTTGCTACTGATAAAGGGATCGTTGCATTTAATAGTGAAGTAGCGCCATTTGGTGAATCATTAGAAGAAGTGTATGCATTTCCGAATCCGGCTAAGAAAGAGCATGAATTTGTTACCATCGATGGCAGAAACGGAAGTCATTTACCCAAGGGTACCAATGTGAAGATCCTCGACATAGCCGGTCGCCTTGTTCATGAAACAAATGTAGATATTGGTCAAGAGATTAGAGGAGGGAAAGTCGTTTGGAACAAAACAAATTTAAGAGGAAAGAAAGTGGCCTCAGGTGTGTATATTGTTCTTTTAACCAGTCCGGATAAATCAGAAACGGCTTCTACCAAAATCGCAATCATCAATTAGCAACAGGCAGGCAGATGCAGATCAAGACAAAAGCAATTGTACTAACTTCGTTAAAGTATGGAGAGGCAGATCTAATTGTGAAATGCCTTACAGAAGTGGGCGTTAAATCGTACTTGTTGCGAAGCATTTTCAGATCAAAAAGCAAAAAATTAAAAATTGGATATTTTCAACCTCTGAGTCAAATAGAGATTTCTGCAATTCACAATAAGCAGGGAAATTTGAATAAAATTACGGAGGCCAGAGTTCATTATTTATACCAAAGTCTGGCGTCAAATATTTACAAACAATCTATTGCCTTGTTTTTGGCTGAAGTTTTAGCCTATGCCTTGAAAGAGGAAGAAGAGAATCAATTGCAATTTCAATATATAGAAACTGCCCTGAAATGGCTCGATATAAATGAGTCTTTTGCAGATTTTCACTTGGTTTTTATGCTGGAATTGACAAAATATTTGGGCTTTTATCCAGACACCAGCCAGATGTCGGCTAACTTTTTTGACCTGGAAGAAGGAAATTTCACTGTTTTACAGCCATTTAGAAGTTTTATTAAAGAAGATAAATTAATTCTTTTCAAATCCTTAATCGGCATAAAATTTGATGATATGCTAAGATTGAAATGGAATTCTGAAAGCCGACAAATTGTGCTGGATGTTCTTTTAGAATATTACGAACTTCATTTGCCTGGATTTAGAAAACCCCGATCGCTAAAAGTACTAAAAGAAGTCTTTAATGAAATTTCTTAACCTAGTCATTATTGTCCTTATAGGGCATTTTTCATATGCGCAAAAATGTGTCGTAGTTGACAAGGATTCTAAATTCCCCATATCAAATGTTCAGGTTACCAATGAAGATCGAACTATTTCTGTTGTTTCTGATAGAAATGGAATTATAGATTTAGATGAATTTGGAGAATTTGAACTATTGTCAATTAGCCATGTAAGTTATGTGGAGCTGGAGTTAATTAAAAAACAGATTAAACGAGACTTTACGACTATATTTTTACAGTTTAAATCTGAACTGCTCAACGAAGTATTTCTTTCAGCAGGCAAAGAGGATGTTGAGCGAACAAGAATTGCCGAGGAAATAGCTGTGTTTTCAAGTAAGGATATCCAAAATTCAGTACCTCAGACATCTGCTGACATGTTGGCGAGTATTCCTGGAGTAAAGGTTCAGAAAACACAGTTTGGGGGAGGAAGTCCTGTACTTAGGGGGATGGAGGCCAATAGGATATTACTGGTCGTTGACGGAGTGAGAATGAACAATGCCATATACAGGAAAGGACATTTACAAAACTCCATTACGGTAGCTCCCAGTATTCTTGATAAAACAGAGGTAATTTTTGGTCCCTCTTCTGTGATCTATGGATCAGATGCTTTGGGTGGCGTAATTCACTATTACACAAGACGGCCTGAGATTTCAGAAAGAAGCAATGTAAATCTGGAGTTTTTAGGAAGATACAGCACGGTGAATAGCGAGAAAACGGTAAATGCCGGAGTAGAATTACAGTTTGAAAAGATTGCATCATTCACCAGTATTTCTCATAGCAACTTTGGAGATCTCCGCATGGGAAAGTTCAGGCCTCATGGCTTTGATAACTGGGGGCTTCAAAACGAATATTCTGACAATACAGATTCTTATTATAATCCTGAGCCCATACCTAATGAAGACCCTACTATTCAAAGAAATGTTGGGTATCAGCAAACAGATATACTGCAGAAATTATTTATTCCTCTTGAAAAAGGAAATGATCTCATGTTCAATTTGCAGTATAGTACGTCCTCAAGGATCAATAGATTCGATAAACTGACCGAATACAAGGATAATGAACTGCGATTTGCAGAATGGTATTACGGACCACAGGACCGTTTGTTATTTTCAACACAATTCAACCTGAAGGCAGATAAAAAATGGATGGATAAAGGAAGTTTTATAGCTGCTTATCAAAATATTAAGGAATCAAGAATTCAACGAAAGTTTGATAGTTTTGACAGATCATCCAGATTCGAAAAGGTAAAGGTATTTAGTTTGAATGGTGATTTTACAAAAAATTTTGACCCTCATGTCAATCGAAACTTTAGCTATGGTTTTGAGGTGGCCTACAACGACGTAAATTCAACATCCAAAGGAGAAGTTTTGGATGTGCAGGGAAATGATATTGTTGGTGTAAAAGATACTTATGTTGTTCAGACCCGATATCCTGATGGGGGGAGCAGCTATGTAAGTTCAGCCATTTATGCAAGTTACAGGCAGGATATTGGCAAAAAATCGACCTTAAATACGGGCTTGAGATTAACGAATACTGTATTAACTGCCAAGTGGATCGATACCACATATATTACCTTACCTGACCCTGATATTCAAACTATGAATACATCAGTGACATTAACGGCCGGGTATGCATATAAACCGAATGTAAACTGGCAGATCAATGGGGTACTTTCTTCAGGATTTCGATCTCCAAATATTGATGATATTGGCAAAGTAAGAGAAAAGAACGGTAATGTAACAGTTCCAAATGCAGACCTTGAACCCGAATTCGCTTATAATTTTGAAGCAGGTATTCTCAAATACTTTAACGAGAAAAAATCATTTCTGGGTATTACTTCTTACTATACCTTGTTAGACAATTATATTGTTAGAGCTCCCTTTGAAATAGACGGAGAGTCGGAAATTATTTATGATGGAGAATTGGCCAATGTTGTTGCCAATGTGAATAAAGGCACGGCATACATTGCAGGAGCAACGATGACCTTTAAGGGTCAGTTGACCAACACCTGGCTGGCAAGAGCTTCACTTACCTACACCCAGGGTTCTGCCTATGACACAAAAGAACCTTTATCCTCTATTCCTCCTCTTTTCGGAAATGTAGAATTTAGCTACGTCAGAAATAGAATTGAAACTGGAGTGAACATGGTTTATAATGGTCGAAAAAGAGCCGATGATTATAATATGTCAGAAGGAATAGATAATATAGAACAAACACCTTATCTTGTTGAAGACGATGCTTATTATGGAAGTCCTACCTGGTACACCTTAAATTATTTTATGCGAATTAAAACCTCAAAATCTGTTGACCTTTTGATCAATGTCGACAATATTATGGACCACCATTACAAAGAGTTTGCATCTGCCATTAGTGCTCCGGGTAGAAACTTTTCATTTACAGTTATCGGAAATTTTTAATCGTAAAGAAGCGCTTTGATCTGTTTCCAGGAGATCATTTGAATATTATTTTTTTTAAGAAGGTTCTGGCATTTTTTGCTGCTGAAAAAATCGAAATCAATTTGTCTCCATTCGGCACCAAAATTAGGGTGGTTTACCGTAATTGTTTTCATTTCTGATGTATGATAAGCAGGGTGAATTAAGAGTAAGTTGAGTCCAGTATTTAGATCATGTAATGAATTCTCATAAAAACTCTCAAGCCCTCCATTTTTGAAAATTTCGTAATTACCAAGTATTACCTTGTCAACTTCAATATGTTTAGAAGGATCAATAAAGAAATCTGAGTTTCCAGATATTTCATTTATTAACTGTTTGTTCAGCATAATTGGCAGCCTGTATTTATCTCCTAAATATTGATAGATTCGCAAGGTGTCATCAGAGATACCAAGGCTATACATATGAGAATCCAGATGGGTGGGACTCAGTCCAAAACGCAAACACTTTTCAATTTGCGCAGTTAGTTCTGCTTCAATTTCTTCCGGTTTGGCAAATTGAAGCAATTCATTTCTACTTTTAAAAAAGAAACCATCAGCGTCAACCAAACTTGGAACTTCTTTGACTGATAATACAGGACCAAACCTATAAGATTGCCACTCACAGGTTAAGGTAAGGTGG
>CAYQPI010000211.1:0-12934 GCA_964419405.1 uncultured Flavobacteriaceae bacterium | reverse complement strand
ACATCAGGGAATAATTTCAAGGCTCTAACCACTGCCAAGGTAAAAAAGCTCATAAAGCCAAGTCCAACCTCATGTTTTGATTTAAAGCTCTCTTTGTATTTTTTTCTCAAATCAAATATTGGCTTCATATCAACTTCGTTAAAAGTTGTCAGCATCGCAGTTTCATTCTTAACTGAAACGAGTCGCTGGGCCACCTTTCGTCGTAGCATTGACAGCTTCTTTCTTTCACTCTTTCTATTCTCCTCATTCAAGGCTTCCCCCATGGATGGAACCGCATTGACAGCATCTTCTTTCGTAATACGTCCATCTTTACCACTCCCTTTAATTTGGGAAGGGTCAATATTTTTCTCAGCCAGGATTTTTTTCGCGGCCGGTGAAGCTGAACCAGTAGCATATGTAGCTTTTTCTGCTTCTTGAGCAGGAACTGGCTTAGAAGCTTCTTTTACAGCCTCAGCAGCAGGCTTCTCCTTCTTAGCAGCCCCAGAAGTCTTGGCGGCACTCATATCTATCAGGCAAATGACCGCTCCTACATCAACAGCATCTCCTTCTTCAGCCTTCAGGGTGATAATACCACTTTCCTCAGCTGGTAATTCAAGTGTAGCCTTATCTGAATCCACTTCGGCAATCGCCTGATCTTTTTCAACATAATCTCCGTCTTCAACCAACCAAGTGGCAACTTCTACTTCTGTTATAGACTCCCCTGGTGAGGGAACTTTCATTTCTAAAATCATTTTATTATTTATTTATAATGATATTATATTGTTGTTTTATTGTCAAATACACTCTCAATTACTCTGTGATGCCTCTTTTTAAAACGAGTAGAAGAACCAGCGGCAGGTACGGCATAATACTTTCTAGAACGAACCTGAAGGTCTTTTAATTCGAATCGTTGCAGCATATAACTCCAGGCGCCCATATTACGTGGTTCTTCCTGAGCCCAAATATAATCTTCAGCATTTTCATATCTCCTTAAGATTTTTTCAATTTTTTCTTCATGTAAAGGGAAAATCTGTTCTAACCTTATAAGGGCTACATCATTTCTACCATTTTTATTTCTGGCATCAAGTAAGTCATAATAGAACTTACCGGTACACAAAACAACTCTTTTAACCTCCTCTGGAGAAACAGTATCATCAATTACCTCCTGAAACTCACCATCTGTAAATTCTTTTAATTCAGATACCGCCAAGGGATGTCTCAACAAACTCTTTGGTGTAAATACCACCAATGGCTTTCTAAAATTCCGTTTCATCTGTCTTCTGAGCAAATGAAAAAAGTTCGCAGGATTGGTACAATTTGCCACTGTCATGTTATCATTGGCACAAAGTTGCAGGTAACGCTCAATTCTTGCAGAAGAATGCTCAGACCCCTGTCCTTCATAACCATGAGGTAAAAGGATAACAATTCCATTTTGCTGCTTCCATTTATCTTCAGCAGCTGAAATATATTGATCAAACATGATTTGAGCTCCATTACTAAAGTCTCCAAATTGCGCTTCCCATATAGTCAGTGTATTGGGTGCTGCCATTGCATAACCATAGTCGAATCCTAACACTCCATATTCAGATAAAGACGAGTTGAAGATACTCATCACACCCTTATTCTTAGGGTTGGCGTTTAATAAATTCACTTTTTCCGAAGAAATCTCATCCCTTAAAATGGCGTGTCTGTGAGAAAATGTTCCCCGTTCTACATCCTGACCAGAAATCCTTACATTATATCCCTCTTCCATCAAACTTCCAAAGGCAAAAATCTCGCCCATGCTCCAATCCATCTTGTTGGTTTCAAAAACCATTTTTGAACGATCTTTCAAAATTCTTTCAGCCTTTCTAAGCAACTTCACTCCTTCAGGAACCGTAGAAACAATTTTGGCAATGTTTTCAAGTCTTGACTTAGGGTATTTTGTTCCAACACTCAACAATAAGCCATCCAGATCCTGATGCATAAACCCGCTCCAAACATTTGCCATAAATGGGTTTACCTTACTGGCTGAATCATCTTTTGACCTGTTAAACTCCTTCTCTAACAGTCCTTTATATTCTTCGATCAATCCTGGCAGGTATTGTTCATCAATAACACCTTCCTTAATTAATCTCGCATTGTAAATATCTCTGGGATTTGGCTGCTTTGAAATAGCCTTATACAGTATTGGCTGGGTAAACCTAGGTTCGTCACCTTCATTATGGCCATACTTTCTATAGCCTAGAAGATCAATAAAAACATCTCTTTTGAATTTCATTCGAAAATCCAATGCCATTAATACCGCATGTGTTACCGCTTCAACATCATCCGCATTTACGTGCAACACGGGTGATAAAGTTACCTTGGCCACATCCGTACAATAGGTACTTGATCTGGCATCCAAATAATTGGTTGTAAATCCAATCTGGTTATTGACTACGATATGAACCGTACCTCCGGTGGAGTAGCCTTTTAATTTACTCATCTGAATGAGTTCATAAACTATTCCCTGACCTGCGACGGCTGCGTCACCATGAACTACTACAGGTAAAATTTTGGATGAATCTCCATTGTAGTCTTCTTCAATTTTTGCTCTGGCTATCCCTTCAGCTACCGCTCCAACAGTCTCTAAGTGAGATGGGTTGGGAACCAAATTCATAGTTATCTGCTTATTGCTTTTAAGGGTTTTCTTAATCGTTGAGCCTAAATGATATTTTACGTCCCCATCAAAATCATCCTCTGCATAATCTTTCCCATCAAACTCATTAAATAATTCACGAATGGGCTTTCTAAAAATATTCACTAAGGTATTTAATCGGCCTCTGTGTGCCATCCCTAACACAAATTCATCAACGTCAAAGCGTTCAGCGGCTATTCGAAATAAACCACCCAATGCTGGAATAAGTGTTTCACCACCTTCTAATGAAAAACGCTTTTGCCCTACATACTTGGTCTGAAGAAACTGCTCAAAAGTAACAGCCTGATTCAATTTAGAAAGAATATACTTTTTGGTACTATCTTCATAATTGGGATGATTGTCATTCTCATTCAGTTTATCCTGCCACCACTGAATTTCTTCTGGATTTCTGATAAACATATATTCAATCCCTATAGAATCGCAATAAATTCGTTCCAGATGCTGCACAATATCGCTCAACTTAGAAGGAGCTAAGCCCAATATGCTTCCCGCATTGAAAACCATATTCAAATCATCCTGATTCAAGCCAAAATTTTCTAAATCAAGTGTGGGAGTATACTGTCGACGGTTGCGAACCGGGTTCGTTTTTGTAAACAAATGCCCTCTTGTTCTGTAACCATTAATTAATTCAATTACTTTAAACTCCTTGTAAACTTGCTGAGGAATCTCAACATCTACTTCCTCATCTTCCAGGCTATAATCAGAATTTGCAAGATCGTAACCTTGAAAAAAACTCTTCCAACTTGGCTCAACGCTGTCAGGATTCTCGAGATATTGTTGATACAATTCTTCAATAAATCCTGTATGTACAGTATTCAAAAACGAAAACCTATCCATTTATAAATTCTTTCAATTTGTAAGAAATGATTGACAAAAATAAGACGTTTTCCTATAATAGCTATAAAAAAAAATGATAAATATCATTTTTCATTGCAGAGATGTCAACCTCCTCAGAATATGATCTGTCAGACCATGATCAGACCATATTATCCGGCAATTAAAAGCATTGTACTCCTGTGGTAGGGGGAATTAAAACATCAAAAGTGTTAAAAAAAATAAAAATGACAATAATCAGAATAAGACATCAAATATTTAATTACATTTGCTCTCTATTTAGAATTAGTTTAAATAAAAATAACAATTAAAAATGCCCAATTCTTCACCTTACTTAGTATTTGATTACAGCTGTATTGACATGGACACCGCTAAAAAGAAGACCAAATGCTGTAAGAAATACAAAAAAAAAGGTAAATTTAATTGTGGAAATTGCCCAAAGTTATAAGTGACTAATTTCACTTAATAAGAAAATAACTCCTTTTTATTTATTCCTTTTTTGTCCTCGGTAAAAAAATAAGCCCTGTCGGACTATATTTTGGTCGCTTCGTCCCATATCATTTTTACCTAACATTCTTGTTCAGTTACTTTGTCAATTCACTCATAGAACCTGGTGGTATCAGCTAACCAAATCTGACCACACTCGTTCATTATTAATTGATTTAATTAAAAAACACAACCATGAACAAAAAAGTACTATCCATTCTGATTCTGGGTCTGTTCGTATTCGGACCTATCACTCTATTAAAAGCTCAAGAAGAACCGGCCTACGCCATGTGGGAGAGTTTCTATATTACTCCTGATAATACCAAATTGAAAGCCTTTGGTGAGGCCATGGCCAAGCACAATAAAAAATACCACAATGAAGGCCCTTATTCTGCTCATGTGTACAACGTCGTTTCCGGGCCAAATACCGGTAAAGTTGTTTGGAGAATGGGCCCTTTAAACTATTCACATCTTGATGACAGACCTTCTGATGGAGGACATGATGAGGATTGGAGAGATAATGTAATGCCAAATGTTAAAAAAATCAGTTCCGGCGAATATTGGAAACAAGATGCCGCAGTATCTAATTTGGATATGCTCACCCCAGATACTCCTCCTTATAAAATTCTTCATGTCAGATACTGGGAAGTTGCCAAAGGTAAAGGATATCAAATTGATCATCTCTTTGGCCAGATAAGCAAGGCCATAAAAGCAATGGACGGAGAAAATCCCTGGGGCGTGTTTGACAATGAATTCCGTCAAGGATTCAAAATTGGCAGGCATATAGCGACTGTGGGTTTCTCAAAAAGTTGGGCAGAATATGACGATGACATGAAATTCAAGGAACATTTCCTAAAAGCAAATGGAGAAAATTCGTGGAATGCCTTTGATAGAGGAATGTCAGAAACCTTCTCGAATAGTTGGGATGAAATTCAGGAATATAATGCAACACTTAGCGGAGACTAATAACAGTAATTTAAAATAGCTGATAAAGCTGGAATTTCCCTCAGATTCCAGCTTTATCAATTCTTATAAGTTCTTGATTTTATTCCAGACCTTTATTTCATCTTCTTCTGAAAGACCATCTTTAATTTCAACATTCAAACCATCACTAATTCCTAAGGTAATGTCTCTTCTTTCAAAATCTTTATCTCCTGCCTTAACTTCCACATATGGTTTTTTCGTATCCTCGTCAAATTGAACCAAAGCCTCCTTTATTGAGAGAACACTATCCGCCCTCGCCAATATAATCGAAGCATTGGCACTCAAACCAGCTCTGATAAATGTCGTATCTGCTTTGTGAAGTGTTCCCTTAATTTCAAATTGAATGGCACCATTTTCGAGTTTCCCCTTAGGAGCTATATAATCTAATACAGCGTCAAATGTTGCACCTTCAATTGCACCAACTGTTATTTCTAGGGGATAACCTTCCTTAATTTTACCAACTTCAGATTCATCCACCTTTCCTTCAAAAATCATTTTATTCACATCTGCCAGCGCAGCAATTGTGGTACCCTCATTAAAATTATTGCTTAAAATAACTTGATTTCCTACCTCAACCGGCATTTCAAGAACCATTCCTGAAACAGTTGATCTGATCAAGGTATTGGCCGAATTTCCGAGCCCTTTGGTAGAACCTGTCTTTACGATATCATAATTTTTTACGGCTGCTGAATAAGTTTGCTGCGATTGCTTATAACTTACTTCTGCCCTTTCCATTTCTTCTCTCGAAATTACACCTTTATCATACAAACTTTTCTGTCTGTCGTACCTCCTCTTTTCATCATTCAAGGCAATTTGAGCTGTTTCAATTGCATTCTGAGCCTGATTTAAAGCGGCCAGATTAGGTACTACCTTAATCTTGGCTATCAAATCATTGGCCTTTACAATGTCTCCTCCTTCAACATAGATCTCCTCAATGATTCCCGATATATTTGGCTTGATAATTACCTCCTCCAGGGGCAGGATACTTCCAGTAGCTACTGTTTTTTTGACAATCGTTTTATTTGATGGTTTTTCTGTATTGTACACCACAGGGTCTTCCTGATTTTTGGCGTACAAATAATACATCGCAGCTCCAAAGGTTACGACTATAAATGCTAAAATAAAAATGGTTATTGACTTCTTCATGATACTATAATTCTATTTTGTTTTATTCTGTTCTTAAGGCTTCAATGGGTCTTAGTTTAATGGCTGTTTGTGCCGGAATAAATCCTGCCAGCAGTCCTGAAATGATCAATATGGTCAAGGCCATTGAGACCACACCTAAATTCACACTTGGATTGGCAAACATATCAATCGGGTCCATCATATCCAAGGCATAGTTTAACCCGTAAATAAGTGCTGCCCCAAATACAATACCTGCCATTCCTGAAATGATGGTAAGAAAAACAGATTCAGTTAAGATCTGTGCCCTTATTTTACCGGGAGAAGCTCCTAAGGCCCTCCTGATACCAATTTCATTCGTTCTCTCCTTGACCACGATCAACATGATATTACTCACTCCGATTACACCTGATAACAAGACCAGTATACCCACAAAATAAGCAATCACTTTTAAGGCCATAAACAAACTTTCCACCCTGTTAAATTGCTCATACAAATCAAAATGCCCGACAGCTCTAAGGTCTTCAGGGTGAATCTTATGATTCTTTTTAACGATATCAAAAATTTCCTGCTTGATATCAGTAATTGGAGTGCCATCTTTTGCAGTTATTGCCATCCAACCTACTCTATCTCCTCTGTTAAAAGCCTGTGAAAAGGCCGTAAAAGGAACAAAAATCTGCTTTTGCTGTCTTTCACTGTCCCCTCCTCCACTTTTTTTTGTGTAAATCCCTACGACCATAAAATTTACACCACTTATCTTAATATAGGTCCCTAATACTTCCTCCCCTTCATCATACAAACTCGTCTGCACACCCCTTCCAATGATGGCTACTTTTCTATTGTTTTCAATGTCATTATAATTAATGAATCTCCCTTGAACAATGTTCATAGGTTCTTGTTTTATGATCTCAGGATAATCTCCATAAATATCAAAGGCCCCGGAATTTAATCCTCGTATAACATTACCGGCACCTCTAAATCCTCCCAATTGATTTCGTGGGGAGATAAATCTCAATTCATCTACATTGTTTCTTATATCCCTAACATCATCCAGATCGTAACTAAACCTCCTACCTTTGGCCATTCCCTGGTATGACTTGCTCACTGGCTGGGTCCACATGAACATCGTATTGGTAGCCGTGTCACCAAAATCCATCCTGATTCCATTTTCAAGACCCTTCCCGGCCGCCAACAATAAAATCAAAATGAATATACCCCAGAAAACACCAAATGCCGTCAAAACAGTTCTCCACCAATTCGCGGTCAGTACTTCAAGAATCTCGTTCCATTTATCTCTATTAAACATAGTGTAATGCTTTATTCGTCTCTTAATGCCTCTATGGGTTGTATATTTGCCGCTCTCCAGGCGGGTATAAATCCAGCTATGGCACCCGCGATGATCAACACAAACACCATGGTCATGGCAATTCTGAAATCTACCGAAGGGTTCAACACATAATCTACTTCTACATTCGGACCAACAATTTCTAATAGACCCATACTAAAAATCAATCCCGCAAAGCCCGATACAGCCGTTACAAATATGGATTCCTGCATGATCATACCAATAATTGACCAGGGCCTTGCCCCTAAAGCCTTTCGTATTCCGATCTCCCTGGTTCTGTCTTTAACAATAATCATCATGATATTACTTACACCAACGACACCGGCAATAATGGTACAAATCCCTACAAACCAGAAAAAAAATGCAATATTACTCGTAAGGGTATAAAAACGTTTTGTGTCTTCAATAACATTGTTCACATGAACCGCTGCATGATCATCAGGAGCAATCTGGTGAGTCTCTTTCAGGTATTGTTTAATTTCTTCCGTAAATCGTATTGATTCTGTCACCGCTGTTTCAAAATCTTTCTCAGGTCTCATTGTAAATGCAAGATTATTTATTCGGTCAGCGCCATTAAAAACGCTTTGAGCCGTAGTAAAAGGAACAAACACTCGATCTTCTTCCCGCTCTCCTGCTGCGTCGCTATAGACGCCAATAATTTTAAAATTAATACCTGAAATTTGAATATATTCTGTCAAAGGATCTTCGACATCTTTCAATAATTCTTTGTTGATTTTATTACTTACGACAACAACTTTGGTTCTTTCATTAAGGTCAGCCTGATCAATAAATCGTCCAGACACCATGCTTTCATTTTCAATTTGCTGGTAATTCGGATGCACTCCCCAAATCCCATAAGTACCCGACTCATTTTTATAATTCACCGTAGTTCCATATCGAACTCGATACACACCAGACCTGAACTCTATTTTATCCTTGTGAGAGGCAACAATATGCTCATAGTTTTCATTCTTCAAGTGTATCCTTCTTCCAGGATTTAATCCTTTGTATTCTTTCGAAGTCGTTTGAGTCCAAACATATAAAAGATTCGTAGCATCTCCTTCAAATTCTTTGCGAATTCCATTCTCCATTCCTCTACCAAATCCCAGCAAAATGACCAGAATAAAAATCCCGGAGGCCACAGAGAGGCCCGTCAAAAAAGTACGTAACTTATTCTTTGAAATGGTATCAAAAATTTCTTGCCAGCGATCTATATCAAACATAATTCAGTTAGTTCTAATCAGAATTTGAACAAAATGTCTGTTTTATAGACGTCCAATACGCTTAAATTGTTACATAAAATTTTGTTAAATCTTAAAATATTTTTTTAGCAAAATTATATAGACCCCTCACTAAACTGAGCAGTTTCTTTAAAGGCCATGAAGCTATCTTTACAATCACGAATCAAGATAAAAATTACGATCAGAATCGTCTAAAATTTTATTTATTAAAAAAGCTTGGAATAGAATAAAACCTTTCGTTTTTAGAACATAAATGAATCTTTTATTACGAAAACGTTATTTAATATTGATATATCAATAATTATATCGAAAAATTATTAAAGTGACAATTGTCATGATTTTAGGAAGTATTTGATGTTAATTTTATACTAACATTAAATTTAACCGTCATGTTAGCTAAAAAATCCCCAAAAGCCCAAATTGGAGCCTACAGCAAAATATTTTTTCAGCTAGGCTTATTATTATCATTAGTGATCATTTATATAGCAATCGAATGGAAAACTTTTGATCGAACCGTTAGCGAATTAACTGCAATGGATATACAGGAAGAGGAAATCGTGGATATTCCAATTACAGAAAGAATTCTCGAAGTTAAACCACCACCTCCTCCTCCACCTGCTCCTGAAGTAATTGAAATCGTTGCCGACGAACAGGAAATTGAAGAGACCATTCTAGAATCTACTGAGACTGATGAGTCTGAATATATCGAAGTGATCGAGATGGAAGATATTGAAGAAGTTGTAGAAGAAGAACAGGTTGAACAAGACATCCCTTTCGCCATTATTGAAGATCCTCCAGTATATCCTGGTTGTAAAGGTACAAAAGAGCAAAAAAAGAAGTGCTTGCAAGATAAAATCACGCAGCATATAAGTAAAAATTACAATACAGGTTTGTCTCAGGATCTAGGGTTAACTCCTGGTAAAAAGAAAGTCTATGTCATCTTTAAAATTGACAAAACCGGTAAGATATCTGATGCAAGAGCAAGAGGACCTCACAAAAGGTTGGAAAAAGAAGCATTGCGCGTTGTGAACATGCTCCCGACGCTTACCCCTGGAAAACAAAGAGGAATGCCGGTTGGTGTATCATACACCTTGCCCATCACCTTACACGTTCAAATCTAATTCCATTTAACATAGATTCCGCTAAATTCAACATTTAGTAATGAAGAGGCTGCTTTGACAGCCTCTTTTTTATTATGATATCCCCCTGCAAACCAAGCCTTAACAATTGACATTTGATGTCGCAATTAATTAAAAAAAAGATCTTAAATTTGCCGAAAATTAATAAGGAAATGAAAACATATATTTTAATGCTGTTTATTGGCATCGGAGTAGTCCCAACCTTATACGGTCAGGAAATTATCCCTTTTCCTGATTTAAGTGAGAAGCACATCGCCGTATACAATCAGAAGGAGGCTTTTGATGAATATAACTACAGTTTGTTTACAGAAGATTATCAGAAAGCCCTAAAGAATATAGACGCTGAAATTAAAGCTAAGGAATTTGAGCTTGAATCTTCTGAAGAATTACCGGAGAAAGGTGCCCTAAAATCGATCATTGTCGAACTCAATAAAAAAAGATCAAATCTTCTTGAAGAGGCTGAACTGGTTGAAGATTTGAATAAGTTTTACTAAATCGCCTGTCAACTCCCTTGTTTCCTTAACATTTGTTTAACTCCTCACGACATTCTATGTCGCAGCTACGCGAGGGTTTTGTTGTAATTTTACCTTGTTATTAAAAACTTATAATCATGCAAAAGATATTAGAATTAATAGAACAGGTCAGGTTTGCTGAATTAGAAAAAATTGACAAATTCAGTAACGCCCGTGACGCATATATGAAAGAATCAGATAATTGTAATGGTACTTCTTCACAATAGAAAACTTAGCCGCAATGGTTAATCCGACGGAAGCATATTCCGAACTATAATCCGGTCAATATCGTTTATTTTGAGTAAAAGTATTTTGACAAACCTCATCAGGAAATTCCTGATGAGGCTTTTTTTTATATCTGCTATGATTGAGGTCCGTCAGCATCAGACAGACCCATGGCTTCTAGGCCTGCCTTTCGAATCGGCTCAACTGTATCATTAAGGGCCTGCATCCCAAAATCAAGCCCCCCAATTGTTCTTAGAGGTCGAGACCCACTTGGAGCGTTGATGAGCTTTTCAAAAATTCTAACAATGATCATTGGATCTGTTGGTGCCTTATCATCATTGAACATGGTTTGTACATTATCTGCGAAGCCCTGACTGAATTCACCCACATGTTTATAGGCTGCGGCAACCTCCTCCTCCTGAGCATCTTCAATACCTCCAAAAAAGTTGGTCGCAAATGGACCGGGCTCAACCAATACTACATCTATTCCTAAGGGTGCCAGCTCGTAACGTAACGATTCGCTCAACCCCTCTAAGCCCCATTTACTCGCATGGTAAATTCCAAAACCGGGAAAAGCACAACGCCCTGCAATAGAGCTTACCTGAATGATCAAACCATCGCCTTTAGTTCTCATACCAGGCAACACAGCTTTAGCCATTCTAAATGGACCTACAATATTCAAATCCATTTGAGCCAGACATTGTTCTCCTGTAAAGGCTTCAATAGGTCCTCCATATCCCTTCCCAGCATTATTTATCAACACATCCATAGGAGGAAGGTGCGACATTGCAGAATGTATACTTTGATCAGATGTCACATCAATATCAACAATATCCATTTTATAATGATTGTCGTTAGCATACTGCTTCAGTTCTGAAGCAACCTCTGCATTACTGCTTTTGACATTTCGCATACTAGCGTAAACATGATGTCCTTTTTTCGAAAGAAATTTAGCGGCATCAAATCCAAATCCTGAACTGCAGCCGGTGATAAGAATGTTTTTCATAAATAAGTTAATTAAGGTATAACAACAAATGGTTTATATAAATTTTTACTGATCGAATTAGGCACCTCAGAAATAAGCACATATTTTCCGGGTTGCATATCCACTTCAAAGAATCCCAAGGAACCTTCTGGCATATCATTGACACCTCCTAAAAATGTAAATCCAACCGGAGCAGGGGTCACCAACCCTTTTGGATCCGCCCAATTCATCCATGCTTCAAGTTCTGAAATTTCAAAGACATCTCCAAGACGAACCAAATTGATATCATGACCCACAAAGTTTTCATAGACCATTTGATCCTTAAAATGAACGGAAAAAACTTGATTTCCCGAACTGATTGAATCTTTGAAATCAATGCCATTACTCGAAACTGTAATAGCTTGAGAGGCTGTAGGAGCTGACATACCGCTCTCTTCAGATACAACGATCAGTTCTTTCGCCATTCCCATGGTTGAATGGAACCTACCATTAGGCATTTTGACATAACATTCTACTATATAATATCCTGGTTCTAACTTTACACTAGTCAAACTTGTATTTCCTGGAGATATTAAACCAGATCCTCCAACAAAGGCAACCTGATAAAACCATTCAGGAAGGTCATTAAAGGCTTTAAATCCCTCCTCCGACTTCCCTTCGTTGATCAGGTCCATTCCTTTTTGAAAAACTGGTCCAATTTCTCTTTCTGTGTCCACAATTGATTTTCCTAAAGGGTATTTGTCTAAAAGAAAAAAGTGGGACTCTGTTGAATTATTTACATATTTAAACGTGGTCCAACCCGAATAGATGCTATCAGGCATCTGAAAGTCCATATGATTGGTAATGATCTCTACAATGTTCTTATCAGACTTTTTAACAGCTGGTTTCTCCACATTTTTCTTTTCAGAATTGCAAGAAACAAATGCTAGAATAAAACCAAATAGCAATAGCTTAGAGCTCTTTTTAAATACCTTCCCATCATTCCACATAATTTTGTAGATTTTTTATTTCTGCTGTAAATAGACCTAATGTTATACGTATTTACAAGTCAAAAAGGACGAATGACCATTATATCTTTCCGAAGCCTATTTATTTTTTATCAAACTTTTTGTTCAACTTATTTTGATATTAGTTAAACAAAACGTATCTTTACAAAGAATTTAAGATTATGATTCTAAACACCACATATACAAATAAAGAGAACGACGCTTTAATCATCCAATTAGTAGGGCGTCCATTCAACTTTTTGAAACAATTACAATTACGTGGTATTGGATCCAGAAGAATGATCATCGATGAGGTTAGCCCAAAGTTAGAACGGGCATTATTAAATGGTTCTGA
Source organism: uncultured Flavobacteriaceae bacterium (assembly GCA_964419405.1). Lineage (GTDB taxonomy): Bacteria > Bacteroidota > Bacteroidia > Flavobacteriales > Flavobacteriaceae > Lutimonas. The sequence continues at coordinate 61 of CAYQPI010000211.1, read as the reverse complement.
TCTAAATTATGCCAATATCGAATTAAGACCCAAAGGAATCCTTGTCAGAATTACCAGAAGG
>CAYQPI010000210.1:0-4183 GCA_964419405.1 uncultured Flavobacteriaceae bacterium | reverse complement strand
GATAAGATCACCTTGCTGATCGATCAAATGAATAATTGCCGGAAACCGTTTGATCCCCTGCATGGTCAAAAAAATACTGCAGTAGTCAGATACCTTGCCTGTTTTGACAGAAGAATTGATCGAATCATTGGTCACCCCAAAAATATCTTCAATGGCACCTGGTTCGATAAATAATTTATAACTCTGGTTTAATTCCTTTTCAAATTCAATATCGATCATCCCACGACTTTCAGACATCTTCAATTTTAAAGGGACATCAACAGAATCTCTATCGATAAAATGGAACTTGGTAGTATCGAGTTTCATCACAGGAACCGATGAGGCAATTTTCAGGGTATCTCTATAATGAAGCATGCCATAAGTAGATACTTCCAAACGCATGGAATCAATTTCCTCCTCGTTGATCTGAACTTTGATCGTATCTAAATAGGAGCCTTTTCGTACCTCAAGCATCATTGAATCCAATGCATAATCCGTAAACCAATAATTTAAGGTATCAGATCTTCTGTCTTTTGCATAAAAAGCCTTGAAATCTTCAGGTGTATTTGATAGCATCTTGATTTCAACCCCATCAGACTCTCCTTCAAAACCAATAATCACATGTCCTTTTGAAATATCCTTGGGTCTCGACATCAGTTTAAAAGAAAGCTTTTGTTTAAACAACGACAGATCAAAAATGCTATCCCCAGGAATCGTGATCAATTCAGAATGGAAGGCAATTCTATCTTCTTTAGGATTAAATTTATAATTCTTACTGGCATCATTTAAGGCGATCAATCGATAGGTCCCGGCTTTTATATTGGTGATTTCCCAATTATGTAAACTATCTATCGTACTTCCAACATAGGTTGGTTTCTCATTAAATATAACAGAATCCTTATAATTTTCATGTACAGGATAGAGCATGATCGTAGGATTCTCGATCATGACGAGATCATAGGCATCTTTAATCGCCCCTTTTACCTTCAACGAATCTATATAATCACCTGTAGAAAATATGTATTTAAAATTGTCAAGTATATTTCCTTCGGTATTATCTACAATGCTTTGGGCAAAATTAAAGGTATAGGTTGTGTTTTCTTCCAGAGTATCTTTGATCTTTATGGTAATCCGCTTGCTCGGAGAGCCCAGAGGACTGATCACTGGATTGTATTTTAAGGGGGGAGAGACAATCAATTGAGTATTCACCTCCTTTAATTTTACGTACTCATCAAAATATATTTTTATTTGATCCTCATCAAATTGCAGGCTCTGAAAATCCGGGTCGGCTTTCACCATTATTGGTTTATCAAAGTCCTTAGGACCTCCTTCCGGCCTGCCTCTTCTAGCACAACTCGCCAGAATCAAAAACAGAATAATTACTAAAAAAATGCGGGGCATCATACTTGAAATAAAATACAAATTAACAATTATTTTTCTCCTTATTCTATTATTTTTTGAAAGTTATGTCGTGAATGCCATACAAGCTAAACTTAGCTTTGCGCGAGCCTTATGCAACAACAGACTACCACAGGCCTCCATGGTGGCACCGGTTGTTACAATATCATCCACCAATAACACATGCTTGTTTTCTATAGGCAGACCATCCCCAATCTTAAAATCATGTGAGAGTGTTTTGAACCGATCAAATCTATTCTTAGAGCTTTGCGTCTCATGGTAATTTTCCTTTTGCAACACATCCGGAAGCATAGGGAGATCTAAGGTGTCTGCCAGGGCCCGGGCAAAAATATGAACCTGGTCATAGCCTCTTTTCTTCCTTTTGATCGGATGCATGGGAACAGGCACCACATAATCGAGGTGGTCAAACCGTTGACTGTCTTGCATTTCTTTAGCCAACCACTGACCCAGGTATTGACTCAAGGAATGTTTTCCCTGGTATTTGCATAAATGAATCATGTGCTTTGTGAGGCCTTTAGGAGCATAAAAAATCAATGCCGATGCCGCTTTAACAGTTAATCTGCCCCTAAACAGCCGCTCCAGCTCATTATCCTGTATTTGGCTAAACTTAGTAATCGGAATCTCTGACAAACAAAACAAACAGTATAATTTTTCATGAAACTCTACTGTTTTTCCACAGTTCAGGCATTCCTTTGGAAAAAAAAGATCAAAAAAATTATTTAAAATATTGGGCATTAAATCCTTATTTATCAACAGTCTCACTTAATTATGGAAATAAATTCTTTTAAATCTTTAAAAAAAATTAAATTTGCACACAATTTTTCTGATTTATTACGTTAAATAAGTTAAGATTAATCTAAAATGTAAACCTAATTCTATAATTATGGAAGAAAATTCAAAATCTTCAAACAGTAAAATTTTAATAATAGCATTAACTGTTTTGCTGTTCGGCCTTATTGGCTATACATTCTACAACAACAATGACCACAAGGAAGCGGTCAAATTTCTAACTGCTGAAAAAGAGCAGATCATTGGAAACCTGACAGCTATGGAAGAGAAGTATGATGTTGCCATTGCTCAAAATACGAGTCTTTCAGATTCACTTGCGATGGAAAAGGAAAAGATTGCTCTTTTAAAGGATTCTGTTCAGAATTTAAAACAAATTAATTCTAGTGTCTTAAGAAGATACCGTGGACAATTAGCTGATCTGGAGAAAACCAACAACAGACTTCTCGATGAAGTTGATTCTCTTAAATTAGCCAATAATATCCTAACGGAAGAAAAAGACAGTATCAATAGTCAACTTGAAATTCAAACAAATTATAACGACACGTTGGTTGCTCAAAATATGGAGCTGGCTAGAAAAGTTGAAATTGGTGGGGCTATCAATGTTGAAAATGTTGAAGTTGTTGCGATGAAAATGCGTTCGAACGGAAAATACACTGAAACAAATAAAGCTCAAAAAACAGATGCTATCAAGGTGGCTTTTAGATTGATGGAGAATGAAATTGCCGAACCAGGTGATAAGGAAGCATATATCGTTTTAAAGAAGCCAGGAGGACAGGTGATCAATGCTAAAGGAACGTTTATGTTAGAAGAAGGAGCTGAAGCAAAATATACTGATCAGACCATGGTAAACTATGAGAATGCTGATCTTGACGTAGTAATGCTTGTTGAGAGAAAAGGTGACAAATACGAAGCTGGAAGCTATCCAATTGAAGTTTACGTAGAAGGAAAACTAGTAGGTTCTGCGAGCCTAGAATTGAATGATTCCTTTTTAGGACTCTAATTCAAAAAAACAATAATAGATTAAAGGAAACACAAATTGTGTTTCCTTTTTTTATGCCCTTCCCATAAATTATTTATTTTTGCCGTTCTCAACTGGTGATTCAGTTCAGAATAAACTTGGCTAAAAGAAACGTCAAGAGCTCGAATAAGCGTCCATTACAGATTATAAAAAACAATCAATGAAAAATAAAGAAGATACGTTCAAGAAGGTTATATCCCATGCAAAAGAATATGGTTTTATCTTTCAATCCAGTGAGATCTATGATGGACTTAGTGCCGTTTACGACTATGCACAGAATGGTGCGGAATTAAAGAAGAACATCCGTGATTACTGGTGGAAATCCATGGTTCAGATGAATGAGAACATCGTGGGAATTGATGCCGCCATTTTTATGCACCCAACCACCTGGAAAGCCTCTGGTCACGTAGATGCCTTTAATGACCCATTAATTGACAATAAAGATTCGAAGAAAAGATATCGTGCTGACGTATTGATCGAAGACTATGCCGAGAAATTAAACATCAAGGCTGAAAAAGAAATTACCAAGGCGGCAAAAAGATTTGGGGATGCCTTTAATCGTGATGAATTTGTCTCGACCAATCCTCGTGTTGTAAAATACTTGTCGAAAAAAGAAGAAGTATTAAACAGAATGGCTCGTTCTCTCGAAAAAGAAAACCTTAGTGATGTAAAAGCCTTAATAGAAGAACTTGAAATCGCCTGCCCTGTTTCCGGATCAAAAAACTGGACAGATGTCAAGCAGTTTAATTTGATGTTCGGAACGAAATTAGGAGCTTCTGCAGACTCTGCTATGGACCTGTATTTAAGACCAGAGACAGCCCAGGGAATTTTTGTAAATTTTGCCAATGTGCAAAAAACGGGCAGGATGAAAATTCCATTTGGAATAGCACAAACAGGAAAGGCTTTTAGAAATGAAATCGTTGCCCGACAGTTTATCTTTCGAATGAGAGAGTTTGAACAAATGGAAATGCAATTCTT
>CAYQPI010000209.1:0-5096 GCA_964419405.1 uncultured Flavobacteriaceae bacterium | reverse complement strand
AAAGCCTCTATGGCCGAAAACGCCTCAAGGGTTAATTCTTCGGTAACAACAGGACCTTCTCCAGTATAAGTATCATCATCATTACAAGCGTTTAGAAATAAGACAATACATGCTGATAATACGACTAATTTTTTCATGATTTGATTTCAATTGGATTATAATAAATAGACGAAAATCTTTTGAAATCGTTACATAGTTCACAGGTCTTTGATTCCTTCCACATCCTACATCAAACAAAACGTATTTGCCATGTCTCACGGCCTCAGCCCTAAAGAAATGCTGATTCCCGAAAACTAAAAGACTCCCTTCGGAAAGAAAATCGGGTCATTCGTCCTACTTCACTTTTAGGTATATTATTAATTATTTATTTTAATTCATAATAATCCCAAAAACCATCGATTATGAAAAATCACAATGTCATACTGTATGTCGATACCAAAAGTATAACCAAAAAAAACATTAATTCCACAACTTCATTTGATCCTAATGACATGACCTGCAACAACCATGATTTTAAAACAACTGTTAGCACTGGAGATTACATAACATGGTTAGGCGTATCAATTAGCGACCCAAATGACAAGGTGATCATAAAAAAAATCAAGCATGACTCAAAAAGCAACATATTTGGACGAAAAAACCTTCGAGAAAGTTGCTGTCCCAACAGCGGCAAAGTAATTGGAACAGTTGGTAATAATACAGGAGGAAAAACAGAAAGGTATGAGATTCATTTTCAAGTATGCGATGGTAATAACGGCGGCATAATGAAAAAGTTATTCATTATAGATCCACAAATTGAAGTTGACCCCTAATCTAATGAAACTATCAGATGTGGAAACAACCCATTCCTTACTTAATAATCCTCCTCTTATTTACCTTATGGCCGATAAATTCTTATGCCCAGGATCAAAGGATTGCCGATAGTCTGAAAATAGTTTATTCTGAGAATAAAGTTGATGGAGAAGAAGGCTTAAAATTGCTAAATAAACTAGCATTCAATGAAAGGAAAGACCAGCAATTAAGGTTAACGTATTGTGACGAGTTAATTCAATTAGCTAAGGAATTAGAAAATTACAAATACCTATACAAAGGCTATTTCCAAAAAGGAAATAGCTACAACTATATAGGTGATTCTCAAAATGCCATAGAAGCTTTTTTCCAATGTGCAGAAATAGCCATTAAAAACAAAGACCTCAAACTTGAAGGTACTGCCTATATGACCATTGCCGATGTATACTCTAACATGAGTAATTTTGATAATGCCAATCTTTATTATGATAAATCCATAGAAATTTTAAGAAAAGAAAATGATTCAGTTCTATTGGCATCAGTCCTCCTAAATTCAGGCGATGCTTATTTAAAAAACAAAAAATACGCCAAAGCCTTATTAAATTTTGAAGAGTCCGGGCATATTTTTGAGGCTATTGATTACTCCGTTGGAATTGCCTATAACAAAGGAAATATTGGTATGGCCTATGCCGAAATTGGGAATGACCAATTGGCAGAATCCAATATTAATGATGCAATTTTAGTTCTGGAAGAAACAAAAAATTACTCTCCAATCATTACCTATCTTTTGTATATGTCTGACATATACTTCAGAAAAAACAATCTTTCCAAATCTATTGATTATGCTACTCATGCTTCTGAACTGGCTGAAAAATATTCCTTAAAAATGGGTATTCGAGATGCCTCCCTCAAGCTGTCAGAACTATATACATCCATTGGACAATTTGAAGCATCAAACAGGCATTTGACTAAATATTACGCTTACAGAGACAGTATAATCAACATTGAAACTATTGAAAATATTGCCGACCTAAGAACCAACTATGAAGTTTCTCAAAAACAGATTGAAGTTGATCTTTTGGATGAAAAAAGACAGAAGCAACAAATTACTATCATTGCGATAATCGCTGCTTTAATTTTGATCACAATTTTAGTAGTCGTACTATTTAGGCGAAATTTATTTATCAAAAAAACCAGTTCCATCATTCAAAAGGAACGAGATCTATCCAATAAGTTGCTTCGAAATATCCTTCCTGAAGAAACAGCGAAAGAATTGATTAAAAACGGAAAAGTAAAAGCAAAAAAAATCAATCAGGCCACAGTATTATTTACTGACTTCAAAGGCTTTACAAGACGTTCTGAAAACCTATCACCAGAAAAACTCGTCGAAAGTGTGAATTATTACTACTCCAAGTTTGATGAAATCGTAGAAAAACATGAGCTTGAAAAAATAAAAACAATTGGAGACGCTTATATGATTGCCGGAGGCCTTCCCTTCCCGACCACAGATCATGCTATTAAAGCCGTTGAAGCTGCTTTTGAAATCATAAATTTCGTTCAAGAGTCCAAAAAAGAAGCTACTGAGAATATCACTCATTTCGATATTCGAATAGGCATCAATTCTGGACCTGTAGTAGCTGGGGTCGTTGGTATAAAAAAGTTTGCCTACGACATCTGGGGAGATACGGTAAATATTGCAGCTCGAATGGAATCGAGCTCAGTGGCTGGAAAAATTAACATCTCTGAATCTACTTACCAACTTATAAAAGACGTTTATAACTGTACATATCGCGGTGAAATAGAAGCTAAAAACAAAGGCAAACTCAACATGTATTTTGTCGATGGTTTAAAAAATCCTATACAATCATAGTGTCTAAAAATTTATCCTGTATTGTATATTCGCGACAAAGCTTCTGGTCAAACCATCAGGCCTCGTTTCTCGCACAATAAACGGAGACCCTAAACTCAGCTGCAAACTGTGTTTCCCATTAAAATAATAGTCAAAGTAGGTATTCCAATTGAGTGTCAGCCCCTGAGATCCGTCAATTTCCTTTTCAATGCCGTCAATATCGGTAAATTTATCATTACTCAAGTGATAGATCGGAAGTAAGCTCGGTGTAAAAACGAATTTTTTACCCAGGTTCAAAGGATAAGATGCTCGAATTAATACATCCCCGCTTCTTTTAAATTGATTGGTCGATTGAAATTCGCTTAAAGGCGAATCAGAAGGGTATAGATCTGACAAGAAAGCATTATTATTTTGCGTTAAAGGCTGTTGAATGGCAGCCAATAATTGTAATTTATGGATGTTATATCCTATTCCCAATACCAAATCAAAAGTCCCTAAACTCGATTGATAGTCCATGGGAAGTGCCAAACCATCTTCTTTTTTATTGGCGTCCGATAGCGGAACTTTAAATCCAACAGTAACCGAAGTCCTTTTACCGAACTTATAATTTCCATTCACATAAATATCAGAAAGCCCAAAACTGGAAATATCATTCCCAGATTGAGAGAGTGTGGTCAATTTAGCATCCACAGACAATCTTTCATTTAGGACTCTTCTGTAATCCAAATAGGTGCCAAAAACATTAATATCGTAATCGGCAGCACCAACGTTCAAGCCGACTTTAAAACTGTTCTGAAGTTCGTAGCTTGCATCGTGCTCATGAGGTTTAAAACTGTCAATGGTACAAACTCCGGCATCACTACAACCTTGCGCAAAGCCATTGGCAGATAACAAGAACATAGAAGCAAAAAAAACAAAAATATTGGGGGAAAATTTTGAAGACATGTATTCTAATTTTAATTTGACTAAGTCCTTAGTCTCTAAAAAGTGAAATCCTTTCACATAAATTTTTCTCTGTCAAATTCTCATCCCCTCGGACGTGAGGCCCTCAGCTCCGAGGGGATGAGAAAAAACCATGATTCATCTAGACAATTTCACTAACTTTAAAATCTTAAAACTATCTATGAAACTAGACCTCAATTTTATCCGTTCTCAATTTCCAGCTTTTTCTGAACCGACGCTCAAAGGGTGGGCTTTTTTCGAAAATGCAGGAGGCTCCTACCCTTGCATTCAGGTCGTAAATCGACTCAACGATTTCTACATGAAAAACAAAGTACAGGTACATTATCCTTTTCCTGCCTCTACCCTTGCGGGAAATCTAATGGATGCCACTTATGACAAACTTGCTGGCTATTTAAACGTGGATGCTGCAGAGATTCATTTAGGACCTTCTACCTCTCAAAACATCTATGTTTTGGCTCATGCCATGCGACCCATGTGGCATGAAGGGGATGAGATCATAGTTTCTTGCCAGGACCATGAAGCGAATGCAGGCGCCTGGAGAAGATTAGAAAAAACAGGCATTAAAGTGATCGAATGGCATGTCAACAAATCTACGGGCTTGCTAGAAATAAACACCTTAAAGAGCTTGTTCACCGAGCGTACAAAAATGCTGGCTTTTCCTCATTGCTCCAATGTAATAGGACATGTCAACCCTGTTAAGGAAATTAGCCAGATTTGTCATCAACACGGAGCCTTATCTGTGATAGATGGTGTAGGTTATGCGCCACATGGCTTTCCAGATTTAAAAGAAATGGAATGTGATATCTACCTTTTTTCTTTGTACAAAACCTACGGTCCTCATCTCGGTCTGATGTATGTAGATCAGGAATTGATTTTGAAAATGGAAAATCAATCGCATTACTTCAAAGAAGGAATTACCAGAAGTATGTTGACCCCTGCGGGCCCTGATCATGCCCAAATAGCAGCTGCTTCAGGAATCATTGATTATTTCAATGCTGTCTACCATCATCATTTTTCAAATGATGTGAGCCCAGCGGAAAGAGGTGCAGTAATCAATAAACTATTTCAGGACCATGAAAGAGAACTCATGGATCAATTACTAAGGTTTTTAAACACAAGAAATGATATCGAAATTATCGGACCTGACAAGTCGACAAACAGGGCACCTATTATTGCCATTGTACCGAAAAACAAAAACATCAAACGGGTCTACGCCCAATTAATAGAGCAAAAAATAATGCTGGGCATGGGAAATTTTTATGCCGTTCGTCCATTGATCGACATGGATATTCCTATTCAACCTGGCGTCATTCGCATTTCATTTTTGCATTATACCAGCAGCGAAGAGGTAGCGCAATTGATCAAGGCTTTAGAATTTGTTTTGAACGATTAATCAGCAAATACTTATAATTGAGAATAATCCACTGGTTTTAAAAAGACCCTTGTGATAAGACTCACGGTATTGGCATATTCTTCTAACTTTATAATTCGCTGC
>CAYQPI010000208.1:0-1608 GCA_964419405.1 uncultured Flavobacteriaceae bacterium | reverse complement strand
TTGTGAATCTTTAGGAAGCTTTGAAACATATTCATCTGCCTCTATTTTAAGATCATTTGACTTATTGTTAGCCTCCAGGGTTTTTGCTATGGCAGAAAAGTTTTGTGTGGGCAATATAATCGTATAGTCCTTCCAAAAATCAGGGTCTAGATAAGAGGCCTGTTCTTCGATTAATCGGCCTTTTTTCAATGTTTCTTCATTCGCGAATCTGGAGACAGTATCTAGCTGATTAGAAGTGACAATATAATCGACCCTGGTATCTGCTTTAAAATTATAATGATTTCGTTCGCTTTTAAAATGTAGACGGGCATCATTTCCTACTTTGTTCAAATAGTAGTGACCATTTATGTTTTTATATTCTATTTGGTATTGATTTTTACTCATCGATATATGAATGCCTATAATCTTCATGAGGGCTCTTAATCCAGCATCTCCGTATTTGAAGTTCTTTATCCCTTTAGGGCTAAGTCCGAAATCGAAATAAAGGAAGGCAAAATTCGTTTTGTCAATGAGCATGTATCCCTTGTATCCGGCAAATTTGTCAGTGTTTTGGTCGAATGAAACTTTGTAGGCTTCTCTTCCTTCTACCAACAGATGTCCATCTATTTTAAAGGAGTGGGTTTTAAACCCTTTTTTACTAAGAAAATCTATATCATCAATAGTATTGACGATGTCAAATCCAAATATGCCAGAAGGGCTAAGACCTAAATCTATTCCTTTAGAGGCTTCTTCATCTTTAATAGATCTTTTTTTATCTAAACGAAATTGCTGATATGGTTTTTCTGATTTTGAATGATATACATCAAAGACGGCCTCAGAGAGATGTATATATTCACGATCTTTTTGAGAACTAACTCTATAAAATCCAGTACTTATATAGGGTTGTTCAAAATAATTCACAGGAATTTGTTCGAGGGCCTTTTTGACGATTGTTTCTGCTGTGAAGCCTTTCAATACGACCTCTGTTAATTCAGTTTGTTCTTTTTCTAAAACGATATCCAGGGTTTGAGAACTCAAGGGAATGGGGATCCTTTTAGAAGTATAGCCGATGAAAGAAATAAGCAGCTCATCTTTTTGGTTATGATCTGAAATGATCAGTTTATATGCCCCGTTTGAGTTGGTCGCAGTCCCTATTGAATTCGATTTGGATGAAATATTCGCATAGGGCATGGGACTTTTCGTTTCTGCATCATACACATGACCCGATATCACGATATGTTGACCCGTTGCGAGCAGGGTGAATGCAGTGCAAACCAATAGCAACCAAGACTTTATTTTCAGCATCATTTTATATGATCCGGATTCCATATTGCCAATGTTGATTGGCAATCATAGGTTAGTGATGTCTTTTTAAGGTGAAAGAAACCTTTTCGATACCAAACTCAGTCATCCAAACGCGATCTTTCTCAAATCCAAATTTAAGATAAAAATCAACAGCAGGATGGTTGTCGTTTCCAGTTTCTACGGTGATTCTTTCAGTTTCAAACTTTTCAGCGACAAAATGCAATAGTTTGAATCCGATTCCTTTTCTGAAAAATAAAGGATCTACTGTTAAACTTCGAATATGCACATGGTTTTTGGCCTCCTCAAGTTCCATGACCGCAACAA
>CAYQPI010000207.1:0-8232 GCA_964419405.1 uncultured Flavobacteriaceae bacterium | reverse complement strand
AAAACTTCATCATCTTCGTATTCCTTTCCAATGAATGTAAAGTTTTTCGCTTCCTCATTGATCCAGACCTTAAATTTTTGATGGATATAACGTTCTAAAAATTGATCGGTCGACGGATGCTCATCCTTGGTCGTGAGTTCTAATTTTTCACCATGTCTGTTTTCCAGGGCTTTTTCGATATCGTCGATAAAGAATTTCATGGTGACTTGAACCGTCTCTTTTTCTTTGATAAAATCAATCTTTGTCAAGCTTATATAATGTTTGTGAACTCCAAAGCTCATCATCGATAATGTCAGGAAAAAACATAAAATATAAAGATGTCGTCTCATTCTTCGAAAAGTATTAAATTTAGTCGTGCAAATGTACACAGACTCATTAGATATTTTTTCAAAAAAAAAAGTTAAACTTGAATTCACATCAGCAAATCATGGAACATTTCAGGTCAGATACTACCTTGTATCAGGCTATTTCTGAATTGAATGTTGAAATCCGTCCTGAAATCGATATTGACATTTACCATTCATTATTATCGTCAATTGTTTCACAACAGTTATCTACCAAGGTCGTCAAGGTAATTTGGAAAAGATTTACTGATCTGTTTCCAGATAGGTATCCCTCAGCTGAACTTCTTTTGGCAAAAGATCATGAAGTTTTGAGAGCCATAGGCTTGTCAAACAGTAAGGCAAATTATGTAAAGAATGTTGCTGAGTTTTCTTTAGGGAATACGATGAGTTTTGATTATTTGCAACGTATGTCTGATGAGGAGATCATCGAATACCTGACCCGAATTAAAGGCGTTGGGAGGTGGACAGTTCAAATGATATTGATGTTTCCCATGGACAGACCAAATGTGTTTCCTGTGGATGATTTAGGAATTCAAAATTCAATGAAAAAACTGTATAAAATTGATTTAGAGAAAAAGGAGCTGAAGCAGAAAATGATAGAAATATCTTCGGCTTGGGAGCCTTATAAAACATTAGCCTCAAAGTATTTATGGAAGCTTTTGGAGGTGTAGTAAACAATTACTCATCTACCGATTCCAAGGATTGGAAATATGGATCTTTAGATTTAAGCAAGATGTCAATGACTTCAATTAAGCGACCTTTGTCATAGAGATGACCAATATTTTGCTCTAAACAGAAATAGATATAAGAATTGATATGCGCTTCTTCGATCTGAACCGAATTGATAAAAAAATCATCTTGAAAATGCTCACGCATTGTTTTGACATATTGCAGTTTTTTAGCATTTAAGGCATCATCCTGTATGAGCTGATTTAGTTGGCGATCGCGTTTTCGATTTCCAGACACGATGTTATAGATGTCATCGATGCCCCCTGGTTTAAAAAGTAAGGCCTCGAGAATTACGATGGGCGTACTTTTCTGGCTGTAGTGATTAAGGTTCCTCTCTAACTTGTTCAAGGGTTTTTTACCCGCATTTGGAAGGTTTAACTCCTCCGCCATATTATCAAATTGTTGAACAATAACCTCATCAAGTTCATTGGTCAGTTCTCTCAGGTTAATTTCAATAAAGCGGTTGAGCAGGTGATCCTGATTGATGACAATTATTTTATTCTCATATTGAATGTCAGAAATCATCAAAGTGTCTTTATCGGTCACTGAAATTTTGAATTGCCCGAGTTTGTTTGTAACACCGCCCTTGAGAGAGTTTTTATTTATGATATGAACATTTTCAATGGGAATTGAATCATTTCTCACCTCCCCAGTAATAAGGACTCTATTTTCCTGAGCAGTAGCGGTCAAGCCGAAAAAAAGAAAAAAGAGAAAGTAGTTTTGATTCATTATTCAAAGAAACGATTAAGCGATTAAAAATAAAATTAATGAACTTATAATCTTTTGTTAAAGCGTTTAATTAATTTTAAAGAAAAAAAGGATGAAAAAAATGATTGTCGCCAGCACTTCCACCCTTCATGGAGGCGGTTTTTTAGAATACTTACTTCCAGAATTAAGCCTTCATTTTGAGGGCGTTTCAAATTTATTGTTTATTCCTTATGCGCGACCGGGAGGTATAAGTCATGAAAGCTATACAGCGATAGTTCAAGGTGCATTTAAGAGTTTGAATTTAAACGTGAAAGGTATCCACGAATACCCAGATCCGCGGGCAGCCATTTTAGAAGCGGAGGCTTTTTTCGTAGGTGGAGGGAATACTTTTGTGCTGGTAGACAGCCTTATTAAATTTGAATTAATGGGAGTATTAAAAAATCAGGTAGAAAAAGGCATACCCTATCTGGGAACAAGCGCTGGCAGCAATATCACTGGTCCAAGTGTCAAGACCACGAATGATATGCCCATCGTACAACCTCCTTCTTTGGAAGCACTGGGATTGATTCCGTGGAACCTGAATCCGCATTATCTCGATCCCGATCCTTTATCCAAGCATAAGGGGGAGACAAGAGAAACCAGGATCAAAGAGTTTCATGTGTATAATGATATGGCTGTTGTAGGCTTACGCGAAGGTAGCTGGATAGAGGTCAAAGCTGATCATATGGTATTAAAAGGACCTCATTCGGCAAGAATATTTGAGAAAAATAAAGATGCCTATGAACTAGCTAGTGGAAGTGATCTTAGTACACTTGGCAATTAAGCCATGGCAATTGCACCAAAGGCGCCTAATAAGATCATTAAGAAGTAAAAGATGATAAATACAATGCAGAGGATCCCAATGAATTTGTAATGTGATTTTAATTTTTTCAAGCCAAAGGTGAGCAGGTTGTGGTCGTCTTCAGCAAAGGCCTGTTTTATTTTTTGCCCGAATTGAAATAGAAAAAAGACGGGAATAAAATAAATACCAGCAGCGATAAGGTAAAAGAATGAAAAGAACTTTGGAGATAGTCCACCGAGAGATCCTTCAGGGAGGCTGGCCATAATGGTCCCGATTGAAAAAGACATAATAACCAGTAGTCCAATCGCTATAAATCCTACGATCGCAATAAAATTAGCCCATTTTGCGGCTTCTAAAAGATGTTTTTTGGCTTGATCTGACAGTTGCATATTTCGATTTTATTTGAATTCGAAAGTAAGCAATTTTAAATTTTAGGGAGCGAATTTATTTAAAAAAAAGAATTAATATTGGTAAACGATGGCGTTGATATTCATTCCTGCGCCCACAGATGCCAGTATAATTGCATCTCCTTTCATAATGTCATGGGCTTCCAGATTATTTTTTAAGATCAAATCTAAAAGGGTTGGCACTGTTGCCACTGAACTATTTCCTAATTTGTTTATGCTCATCGGCATAATGCCGGATGGAACCTGACTTTTATACAGTCGATAAAATCTTTTTATGATGGCTTCATCCATCTTTTCATTGGCCTGATGAATTAGGATCTTTTTGATTTTATCGACAGCTAATCCTGATTCATCTAAGGCTTTTTTCATGGCCAAAGGAACTTTGTTTAAAGCGAATTCATATATTTTGCGACCATGCATTTTTAAGTACATGGTATCTTCGTTGTCTTCGACCTTATTTGACTCACCAAAAAATATATAATTTGATTCTTCAAAAGTGAAGGTTTGACAGGCATGGCTTAAAATTCCTTTATGTTGATCCGTGCCATGCTCTAAAATACAAGCTCCGGCACCATCAGAATAGATCATAGAATCACGGTCATGCGGATCAATGACACGTGACAGGGTTTCAGACCCGATTACCAGACACTTTTTTGACATCCCTGACTGGATGTATTGATCTGCCTGAATCATACCCTGAACCCAGCCAGGGCATCCAAAAACAATGTCGTAGGCTACGCAATCAGGGTTTTTGATTCTCAAAAGGTTTTTGACCTTTGAAGCTAAACTGGGGAGCATGTCTGATTGCCTGCCATTGGCATCCATGTCTCCAAAGTTATGAGCGAAGATGATGTGGTCTATGGTCTCCGGGTCAATCCGTGCATCTTCAATAGCTCTGTGAGAGGCAAGTGCCGCAATTTCACTGTTTAATAAAGTGCTCTTGAGATACCTTCTCTCTTCAATGCCAGTGATGCTTTGAAACTTCTGAATGATTCTTGAATTGGGATCTGTAAGCCTGTCATTCTTTTCACTGTAAAAAGTGTTTTGGAGAAAGTCTTCGTTTTTTTTAACAACATCAGGAATATAGCTCCCGGTTCCGGTAATTATTGAGTTCATAAGCAATTAATTTTCGGTGCGCAGCGGTGCGGAAAGATAAGCTTTATTGTCTAGTATAGAAAATTTACAAAACAAAAAAGATCGAAAATTACAACTAATGAACGTTTAATTTTAGTTTCATCACTGTGGCTATGGAAAGTGCCCTGCTTTTTATGGTTTCGGCATTCTCGCCTTTGAAATTCGAATCAACAGCTTTGTTGAAGAGCCTCAACCATTCGCTGAAGTGATCAACTGAAATGTTGTTTTTGGCATGAATGTCAACATGAGGTTTTATGGCGTTTTTTTTATAGGTACCTGAATAAAAAAGGGTGTTGTCCCAAAAATCTACCAAGGTCTTTAAATGATGGTTCAATACCTCATCTTGTCTAAAGGCCATAAAAAAATGTGATAGTTTCTCACTCCTCAGTAAATCAACGTAAAAGTCACTGACAATGGTCATAAGATCCTGCCGCGAGCTGATATCTTTTTTCATGATAACATTGAATTATCGAACATCCATGGCAGTAGATCTTTCATAGAGTGAGCCTTTATAATCTGACCGGTTTCACCTGTAAAATAGATTTCTATAGGCTCATTTTGTCGGGTCTCATATTCAGCAATGGCCTGTCTGCAAGCCCCACAGGGTGCAATTGGTCTGTTAACACTGGTTTTTTCTGAGCGAGCCGAAATAAAGACTTGTTTTATTCTGCCTTCAGGAACGGTGGCTATGGCGCTCCAGATAGCAACTCGTTCAGCGCATACGCCTGAAGGATAGGCTGCATTTTCCTGGTTGTTACCTAAAAATACTTCTCCAGATGCCAAGACTACAGTCGCTCCAACACTAAAAGCGGAATAAGGCGCATAGGCCTTGTCCCTTGCCTCAATCGCTTTGTTCAGGAAATGGTTCTCATCGGGCGAAAGCTCAGCCTGATTTTCAAAAACAGTGAATTTTGTAGAAATATGCTCTTCTTTCATCGTATACCTATTAATACCTAAATATAGTATTTAAAGCGAAACATTCAAAAAACAACGACTCACATATGCGATGATGAATGGTCTCAAGATGTGAAAAGTAAACTTTCTAGAAATATGCATAGGAATCACCCAGGTTGATCGTCAAAGAAAATCTCAAGGTGCTCTCAAGCGGATTGTTTACGTCCGAAGCGTTGATCAAATACGAAACATCAAGCGTGGTGCTTCTAAATTTGAATCCTGTTCCTACAGTAAAAAACTGTCTGTTTCCTTTGTTTGCTGATTCATGAAAATATCCGGCTCTTACAGAAAAAACATCATTGTAAAGGTATTCGGCACTTACCTGCCAAATAAATTCTTCCATTTCTTCCTCGAATCCACGTGGAGCGTCATACCATGACTGAACCATTCCGGTAAGGAAATTCACATTGTCGTCTCTTCCGGCAATAATTTCACCCGTAGCATTGTCTCTAATTGGTGGTGTTGGAACCAATAATTTATTCAATTCCAATCCAGCAGTGATGGTATTTGCATTGTCGAGAATAAAATCGAAGCCACCGGCCATTTTTAGATTGGTAGGGATAAAACTCTCATCGCCTCCTAATACCAATTCTACTTTTGGACCTATATTCGATATGTTAACTCCGGCTCTCCATCGTCCGTTGAAATCACCATAATTTTTTTCTTCACTTTGATAGAACATAGAAACGTCAACTGCAAAGGTATTGACGGTCTGTATTTCAGAATTGTCAACCCTTACGGCAAGATCTGAATGTATGAATCTCAAACCAACGGCCATAGATATAACTTCACTCAACTTTAGAGAATAAGCCCCGTCGATGGCAAATTCATTTGGGTTTTCTGATCCTAAACTGATACCTGACCCATCAGTTAATTCAATAGATCCTAGTGAAAAATAGGTTAAACTTGAGGCCCATGCACTTCTTTCATTGATTTTGTTCGATACAAACAAACTTGTCAAACTCACATCATTGGTTAAATTTCTCAACCAGGGTGTATAGTTTAGTCCGATTTGCCATTCTGATTCAGAAAAGGCATATTTCGCGGCATTGTAATGTAGCGAACTCGCATCGGTTGAGGTTGCGGCTCCCATATCGGCAAGTCCACCCGCTCTTGCGTCAGGTGCTATGAGTAAAAATGGGGCTGCTGTTGTGATTGGATTTACTTCATCTTGCGCGTAGGAAGTAAAAATTCCGAGGATTGTAGCGATTGCAATTAGACTTATTTTTTTCATCTAATGTTTAGGATTTTAGGGATTTAGATCAAATTGTTATTGTAAAATGACAAGTTTTTCAAATTTTTCAGCTTTCGCATTTGAAATTTGTGATCTAACATGAAGTTTGTATACATAAACACCCTTACCAATTTTGTTGCCAAAATCATCAAGACCGTTCCAGGATATTTCTCTGGATAACAGTCCGTCTGATTGCACAGAACGGTTAAGGGTTTTTACTAGTTTACCTGAAATCGTAAATATTTGCACCTGCACTTCCAGTGTTTCATTTGGTTTGTTATGATTAAACCAAAATTCGGTGTAATTAACGAACGGATTCGGGTAATTCAATACGTTACTTAATATTAAGTCGTTGTCATTGACTACAATAAAACTTAACGTAGATTCTGAGGGATTATTGTATGTATCCCAACATTTAAATTTAATTTTGTGTAAACCCGCGTCCAGATTGCGAAAGGGGAACTTCACTTTTCCTTTTTGAAAGTCATTTAGTTCTGTTTCGTAATAGTCATTGAGCACATAAGGGTTGTTATTATTGTCATCTAAAATTGCAATAATATCATGATCCACAGCTGTTATTGATGTATTTATTCCTGAAAGATCTTCTAATACAGCATATAGTACTGGAGAAGAATTGGTATTCCCCCCATCTACAAAAGATTCATCGTTCATATACAACCTTATTTCCGGCCCTTCAGTGTCAGAAGGTGCATTTGGGTCTATACCGCCAACAATAATGTTCATATCAGCACCGGTTCTGTCTGACGTTTGATTTTCAGCATACAGGCTGATCTTTGAATTACCATAGGCAATGCGAATGTCTTTAGGTACGATAAAATCAAAAGAAAAGGTACCTGCATTAACGCTGGCTCTTCCTCGAAAGATCTTGCTTTCAATCGACGTAAATTCCATTTTTTTGCCAAGATTGTCGTTGTCCAAGGTAGTTTTGTCCAGGGGTTTATCATAAATAGTAGCACTAAGAGTGCCGTTAAAATCACTTAGTATTTGTTGATTTTGGTCCTGAATAACACCTTCAAGTTTGATCTTGGACAGCGCTTTCAAGGTGTCAGTAGATTGACTAACGTCAACATCATTCATTTTTGTAATTCGAATTTGAGGTTTGGCCTCAGCCATTTTCATGGCCGGATCTCCAAAACTATAGACAAAGAATCGCTGAGAGGTAAATGATTGGTGCTTTGTATACATCAGTGCTTCAGAGATAGAATAGTCCTGTCCTTCAAAACCGAGGAGGTTTGCAATAAGGTTGCGATTGAATACTTCGCCTACGCTTATGAATATTTCTCTTGTGGTAGATATCAAATGCGATGTTCCTCCCTGAGAATTCCACAAGGTGTATTCACCGGCAGTAGGTCTTGTTGGATTATCAAATCTTGCAAACTCACAGGTTACAGTAATCAATAAAGGAAGCGCGTCATAGTTATTCCAATCCTGAATTTGAGGAATTTCTAAAATTCTTTCTTCTGCCCAGCCATTTACACCACCGTGCCCGAAATAGTCCAAAAATAGCGTACCTGTTTCTATGGCATTGTTGATGGCCTCATTGACGGTAGGGTAGAGTTCTCCTCCGGCAGAACTTTCTTGTTGATGGGCATCTGCGTATATCTTCTTGATATTAAAAGAGGGTTTTTTTTGTTCAATTTCCTGCGTGATATTGTCAAGCGCCTGCTGCAGGATAAATTCGCCGGCATTATCTGGATCATCAGCCACAAAACTCAAGGTGTTTCTCCAATCACCCAGGGAAGAAGTAGCGTAATAATTCAATGTTTTGTCAATAAGGTCTTTTGCTTCTTTGATGGAAGTTACAGGGTAGCGCCCTATGGCAACATCCTGCATGTCGGCACTTCCCAAATTTCCCTCATT
>CAYQPI010000206.1:0-5885 GCA_964419405.1 uncultured Flavobacteriaceae bacterium | reverse complement strand
CTGCTTCATCGGCTTCTTGCGTGGCCTGATCCTGATTATTAGCTGGAAATACATGAAGACCCAAACTTTTCGACATGCTCTGTGCATTTACATCCTGAAATCCAAGGACCGCAAAGCCCATGATTACGAAACCAATTATTTTACTCATTTTGTACGATTTTAGGACCAAAAATACGAATCAATAGAGTAAAACCCAAGAATTAAAACTCATCCTTAAGTATAAATTGTAAAAGATTGGAGATTATTGAAAATAGTATGATATTTGATTCACAGAATAAAATATTACTTAAAACTACCTTTTTATTCTAATTTTTAACGAAATAAACAACATGTAACATGATGAAAATACAATTTAAAAACCTCCTGGCATTCGTATTCTTTATTAGCACCTTATTAGCACAACCCATACAGGCTCAAGAAATGCAAGAGGTCATTTCTAACATGACCGAAACGCTCGATTTATCTGACAAACAAGCAGTTCAGGTGCAAACCTTATTAGTTCAGTACAGGGCAAATATGGATGGCATATTGCTTGCAAATGAAGGAGAAGAAGATCCTGATGTTGGCGCCATGATCGGTGATATCAGAGACCTTCGTGACAACTATAGAAAAGACTTGCAGACGATTCTATCAAAAGATCAATACAGCGCCTATCTAAAGCAAATTGACGCAATTCTTTCAGATATGTTCAATGACCTGGCAGAAATCCGACTGATGGATATTCAAAATGATGTTTCTTTAACAGATGCGCAATTGGAAAGTCTCGTGCCCATCGTCGGAAATGGTCTAAAACAAACCGTACAGCTTTTATTTGAAAATGCAGGTGGCAGGCTTTCAGTGCCAAAAAAAATAAAAATAGGTAAGAATATAAAGAAAATAGAAAAAGAACAACGTGCCGGTATGGAAAACATTTTGACTCCTGATCAGCTGCAACTGTATGATGCGATTAAGGAAGAGCAAAAGAAGGCACGTAAAAGCAAGAAGTAATCCCCTCTTACAAACCTACAGTAACACCTAAAAACAATGAAATCTCATTGAGGCTTGCACTTGCTGAATTATCAGTTATTCCGTATAAAGATTGATCTATTGGAGAGATATATTCTATTGGATCAGTAAAAGAAACTATTTGCTGCATATTCTTGTTTCGACCAAAGGTATACTGAAGGCCTGTGATCACCTTGAAATTTTTCATCGAAAAAACAGGTCCTACGGATAAATGATATTTATCCATATGAATACGATTCAGTTCATTTTCATCCCCAAATATTCGAGATCTATCTGTGTCAGCCACCGTAAAATCCGTTCTAAAGCCACCCAATAAGAAAAACTTGGGAGAAATATATTGTTTCCATCCTACACCAATGTTTGTTACTGCTTTTGCCTCTGTCATATATGACATCACTGCATTATCAAACACATCTTCAAACATGTTGGCCCCATTGCTCCCGTCAGAAAAAGAAACCACCGAATAAGGGTCAATATTATGAAAATACTCTGATGTCAATGAAATAAAATTCTTTCTGCTTTTTGTAAAATACTGAATTCCCAAGGCCAGGGAAAAGGGGCTTTTAACATGGGCGCTTATCCGTTCGTCATAGTCAAGCCCAATATCATTGGATACAAAAAACTCCTCTTCATTATTATAAATATTACTGCGAAGACTGGATTTTCTGACATCCCCCTCTCCATAAAGGTGAAGGTTTGGCAGCGTGATATTCGCTCCTACACTAAATCTGTCATTGGTCGTTCTGTACCTGGCCCCAAATTTAAAAACAAAACTCAGGTCCCAGTATTTCACCTCCTCCTTCAACTTACTTTCTGCCACATACCTTGGAACTACCTGATCAATCAACTGTACCGAGTCTTTTTTCTGATAGGCATCAGCATCTTGTTGGTAGGTATATTTCATCGTTTTCACCGCAAGAAACGTACTAAACCCTATTGATAATTTATTGGAGATCTCATAAGAAAATCCGGCGCCGGCCCAAATATCTTCATACTTACGCGAATACTTCAGGTAACCATCGTAGGTTTCAATACCCAAGGTCCTATTGATCACCTCAACCTCATCCATATGCTGAATAGTGAAATTGACCTCTTCAGAGACCGGAGACAATATGGCCGCTTCAACACCAAATCTATCGTTTTTGGATGGAAATACATAAGAAACAAATCGTGGTTGCACCTTGAAAATAAATTTATCGGTGTCAATACCTTCACCAGCTATATTTTCAGCACTGAAAAACTGTAAAGACAATACGTTCGCACTGATCGATAAGGAAGGAATACTATCATTATTTATCAAAGAAGGATTATAAAAAACTGAGGAAGAACCAGCGTTACCACCTACTACAGAACCTGCCAGAAGTACTGAAGGTGTATTAAAATTCCATGACCAATAATTATCACTTTGGGCCATACTCGTCAATGTGCAAGTTAAACAACAACTTAAAACAAGAAATTGCCGGAGGAGATATGAAGAAGTCTTGAATATCAAGTTTGAATAATTAACTGGTTTTATTCTGTACCAAAGATTCTAAATTACTTAAAAATTATCAAACAAATCTCGTTAAATCTGGTATTCTGACCTGGTATTTTATCAGGAACCTGCAAATCACTTTATTTGAGTTTTTTTTATCACCAGGTTTACAATCCTTCAAAATATTCTGAAAAGAAAAAGAGGTCTTTCGCAAAGTATATCGACCCATTGGTCCTATATGACTTGTGATAAAAATGGATTCCTATTATATTCAAGTATCCAAACCTGACATTATGAAGTGGGCATTTGTCATTGTGTTACTTTGCATTCTTAAACCATCTGATTTTCAGTCTCAAAACGCTGAATATCATCATCTTAATGATTATTTTTTATACCCGGCATCCTCGTGGCAAGAACCTGTCGACCTTCATGGTTTTATATATATCAATGTACTCGACAAATCAAAATTTGAAATTAACTATAAGACCATTGTTGATCTTGTTTCCATAGGCCTATTGATCATATCAACCTTCTTTGTTGTTGTTACACCGCTGATTTTTCTGTTTTTCTGGGTCTATTACTCTATTATGTATGTGAAAAAGTTTAGATACATTTTTAGCATTAAAAAATGGCTGTCTAACAAGAGTCGCCTTTCAGAGCATCACCTTGATAAGGAATTATGGCGTCGCTACAGAAAAGTATATACTAACATGTTAGGCTTTGGTATCGCCATCATAGCCTATACGCTTTTTGCCGTAAAATTCATGTCTGCCAACTTCGATCGAATGGAGTTTGCTCTTGCAGAATACCTAAGTTATCCTTTCAAAGTGTTGGGTGATTTAAAGGCTATTCGCTTAAATTCATCTGCTACTGTTCAATTCGATTATTTATGGGACGAAATGTTCATCATAGTGATACTCTCATTTGTCTTTTATTTAATTGGATGGTTGCTAGGCTCACTTGTGGTAGATTACAGACTAAAATCTAATAGAAGCAAACTAAATATTTCTAAAAAGTCTGAACTAAAGAAAGAAATGTTCTATTTAAAACTGAACAAGGAAATCGAGAAAAAAATGAGCTAAAAACAGCACATCCCCATTGAAAAAATTGCAGAACTTTCGTTCCTCTTCTATTTACTTTATCTTTTTTTATCTTTACTTGACTTAACCTGCTTATCAATTCCGCTTCATGAAAACATTCCGTCATTTTATATTCTTAATCATCATACTGTTTTCTCACAAGCTGATCGCTCAAGAAAATTTCTCAAACAACCCGCTTGAAGCCCAATTCGTCACTGAAGATGTCGCTCGGTTTTGGGAGGCTTTTGATCAATTGTCAAGTGCAGAAGGTAATCCGTTTGAAACTTATATCAAACAAGGAACACCGGGTCTTCAAGGATTTATGGAATATCGGATATTAAGTGCTGATTCACTTTTGGTCATGGTCAATTCGAGAAAAGAAGACTATCTAAAATCAAGATTTCTTCTCGATGAACTTGAATCAAAAAGAAAACGTATCAGAGCCATCTATGCCGCGATGAACTATTGGTATCCCGAAGCTGTGTTCCCTCCAATTTATTTTGTGGTGGGTCGATTTAATTCTGGTGGTACCGTTTCTGAAGCTGGTGTTATTTTAGGCCTCGAAAAGCAACAAAACCTGGATGGATTACCTGGTCTGGTGGCTCATGAACTGATTCATTTTCAGCAAAAAGGTCTTGGAAAAAACCCAGACCTGTTGTTTCAATGTCTGATAGAAGGAAGTGCTGATTTTATAGGCGAGCTGATCTCTGGTGAACAGATCAATGGCGAAGCCTTTAGGTATGGCGAAAAAAACAGCGATGCGCTTTGTAAAGAATTTGTCCCCTTGATGGATAAAAACAACTACAACGACTGGCTGTATGGCACCTCAGGCAAAGATGACAGACCAAATGATCTGGGCTACTGGATGGGCTATAAAATCACAGAAGCCTATTTTTTCAAACAGGAGGATAAATTAAAAGCCATACAGGACATTTTACTTTTAGACGACCATAAGGCCTTTTTAAAAGAGAGCGGATTCCTAGATCAATACCTTTCAGACTAACTTATAGGTATATTCCTTCTATTTTACCTGCTCTCTTGCATTGAGCCCAAAAGTTTCTTGAACAGCATCATACCACTGATCATCAGGAGCGGCATTCCAATCCACCCATTGTTCATCAGACATCGAAGCCCGCCAATCTAGAAATGGAATGGCATCCGGGCCAACCGGATGTCTCAGCTCCCAGGTACCACTTTGAACCACGTTTAATATTGTATCTGCCACCAAGGTTGGTGAAGTCGGGTGCTCCAGGGAGGCCCTGAACATTCCTCCAAATCTAAATGCCTGTGGGTAGTTTGAATTAGGAGCAGCATGTTGAATATCATTGGCCATATCTGTATTGATAATTCCCGGTTCAACAATGCCTACTCTGATATTAAAAGGTTTTACCTCTTGAGCCAAAGCTTCACTAAAGGCTTCAAGTGCAAATTTAGAGGCCGAATAAGGTGCCAAGGGAGAACTTGAAATATGACCGGCAACAGAAGCTATGTTAATAATGCACCCGTTTCTATTTTCCCTCATCAGAGGAAGCACAGCCTTTACACATCTGATCACACCAAAATAATTTGTCTCCATCACATCTTTAAATACAGACAGATCCATCTCTTCTATGGCTCCATGGCGTTCAATCCCAGCATTATTAATAATCACATCAAGGGCACCACATTCATCTTGAACACTGTTCATACAATTGACCACTGACTCATCACTATCAACATCCAGCTGATGCAATGATATATGAAGAGATTCATCTTCTATGGCCTTTTTTAATGCTACCGCCCCTTCTGTGTTTCTCATCGTGGCATATACTTTATATCCTGCGCGAGCAAATGCCAATGCTGTATCAAGACCTATTCCTCTGTTCGCTCCTGTTATCAAGACTGTTTTCATATTTTAATTAATTATAATGGTTAACAAATAGTTTATGCAATTTATCAATTGAAAATAATCGCAAAATTTGAAAAAGTCCATTCATTTAGGACGAAACAAATCGATAATTGTCCCAAAGCACTGTTTTCTTTATCAAGCAATAAATTCGTATTTTAGAGACAGTTTTGTGGACCGAAGTAAAACGTCACAAAGCAAATCGAGACCTCAAATGAAACAAAGCGTATTAAAAATTTTAAAGATCTCAGGCATTACTGTGGTGTCGATTATTCTCTTTCTCGCAATACTTATTGGCGCTGTATTTCAATTTGTTTTAACACCTGAAAAAATAACACCAAAAGTAGTCTCGGCTATAAATGAGAATCTGAATGCAGAACTCTCCCTTGATGCGGTAGAGCTCACTTTTTTTAAAACCTTCCCCAATTTCAAACTCGAACTA
>CAYQPI010000205.1:0-2776 GCA_964419405.1 uncultured Flavobacteriaceae bacterium | reverse complement strand
AAAACGCTCGATAATTGTTTTCCTAATCCCATTCTTTGGATTTGCACAATATACTGAAGAGCAATGGGAAGCGCGCGATAAATGGATGGATGTCAACTTTATCTTTGAAAAAGCTGGTATAGCAGAAGGAAGTTATGTTGCTGATATCGGCTGTCATGAAGGCTATTTGACTGTACGCCTGGCTGATAGGGTCGGACCAAAGGGGCGCGTATTTGCTGTTGATGTAGTGGCCCATCGTTTAGAGTCTCTGAAGGAAACCTTGAAAACTAGAGAATTGCGAAATGTAGATGTCATTCAAGGAGACTACGATAATCCAAAATTACCTGAGAAGGAATTAGACGTGGTAATTATCATGGACACCTATCATGAAATGACAGATTATATGACGATTCTCAAACATGTGAAAATGTCATTAAAACCAGGGGGAGCTATTGTGATCATAGAAAAATTAAAATCGAATATCAAAGGAAAATCAAGGGTTGAACAAACGAATGCTCATAGTTTAAGTACAACATATGTGAAGGAAGAGCTAGGTAAAGCAGGCTTTAAGGTGACTTATAAGAACAATGATCTGGGTCATTGGAAGAAAGATGAGAATAAAGTTATTTGGATGTTAATTGCTAAAAAAGAATGAACAATTAGTGACCTACATTTAAGATTTTTTGGAATTGATTCTTGTTGTCATGGTTTAGACTAGGTAATGACCACAACTTTATTCGTAAAGATTTTTAAGCTGTTCTTTTTGAGTGCAAGTTTGCTGAATCTTAACGTGATTTTGAACCTTTACTTAGGAGATAAGTATAATCTCTTTCAGAACAGCCGTTCTGAAAGAGAATGTGTTTGTTAATTTTTTAAGGATGTTTTGTGTGACCCTTACTCGGTTCTCAAACTTTTTGTTGGGTTTGACAGAGCTGCCTTGATTGATTGAAAACTAACAGTAATCAGGGTAATAATGAGAGCACCCAGCCCTGCCGCTACAAAAATCCACCATGAAATATCGGTTCGATAGGCAAACTTCTGAATCCATTGACTCATGATATAATAGGCAATGGGCGAGGCGATAAATAATGAAATTACCACGAGCTTCACGAAATCTTTAGACAGTAAAAACCATAAATTATTGACACTTGCGCCTAATACTTTTCTGACACCAATTTCCTTAGTCCGTTGTTCTGCCACAAAAGAAGCAAGACCAAATAAACCCAAACAACTGATTAAAATAGCCAAGATCGTAAATACCCTGGCGAGGCTTGCCACGCGCTCTTCGGAAGCAAATTTTAAAGCATATTGTTCATCAACAAAATCATATCGAAAAGGTAGGTTCGGGAAATGCGTTTTAAATGTATTTTCAATTCGCTCCAAATTTTCGGCCACGCTATTATCAGGATTCAACCTCAGATTATAATAACTGACATTTTCATAGGCGTCAAATACGTACAAGGCTTGTTTGACGGGTGAATAAGGTGACTGGGTAATGACATCTTCTACAACACCAATAATTTGTCGAGGAGGTTCAATGTTATCGCCATCACCACTATCTCGAATGTATTTACCAACGGGATCTTTAATTCCCATATACGCAATGGCCGTTTTATTGATCAAAACCGCATTTGAATCGGTGGCAAATTCTCTTGAAAAATCACGACCGTCAATAATCTTCATTCCTGTTGATTTTACATATTCATAGGAGACTTCAGTCCAGGCAAAATCTTCCTGAAAACCTTCTGGCTTTCCCTCCCAGGTATAGCCGCTTCTATTTGACCAAACCTGAGTCGTAGGACTACTCGATGTAGACATTTCTATGGCACCTCCAGAAGCGATAAACTGATTGCGCATGAAGTCGTGCTTTCCTGAGAAGTCTCCGCTCATTATCGGGATTTGAATTAATCCTCCTTTATCATAACCTACAGGCCTGTCTTTACTGTATTGAATTTGACTCATCACGATTAGGGTTCCAATGATCAAGGCAACCG
Organism: uncultured Flavobacteriaceae bacterium; assembly: GCA_964419405.1. Taxonomy (GTDB): domain Bacteria; phylum Bacteroidota; class Bacteroidia; order Flavobacteriales; family Flavobacteriaceae; genus Lutimonas. The sequence continues at coordinate 803 of CAYQPI010000205.1, read as the reverse complement.
AAACGGTAAATTGAGTTACCACCAAAACTTTCCTGGGTATCGCTGCATAGCGACCAGCTCTGAAGGTTCCTTTAAGCACCTTGATTGGTTTAAAGGAGGATAAGTAAAGTGCAGGATAACTTCCTGAAACAAGCGCCGTAAAAACGATAAAAATGACTGAAAGACTCCAGAAACGCCAATTGCTCCAGGGGAATTCAATTGATTTGGAGGCCAGGTAATTAAACCCATTTAAAGAAATTAATACCAGGGCTACGGCCAGGATGTAGGCAAAAATGACTACTAGTAAAGATTCACTTAAAAATTGATTGATCAATTGATTCCTGGTAGAACCGATGGCTTTGCGAATGCCAACTTCTAAGGCGCGTTTTTCAGATCGCGCTGTGCTTAAATTCATAAAATTGATACAGGCAAGAAACAACACAAATGCGCCAATAATAGCAAATAACCACACATTTTCGATGCGACCCCCCGATTGCACTCCATTCTCAAAATTAGACCTCAGGTGCCAGTCTTCCATGGCTAATAGAAAGATTTTAGGATTGAATTCTGCTGAGTCTTCATTGGCTTTTTTCTTTGAGTCAATAATTTTTTCGGTAACTCCTGCCATTGTTGTATTATCAGCAATTTGCACAAACATTTGAAAAGAATTATTGCCCCATGAATCGGCGGCATTTTCTATCCAGGATTGGGTGGTGATATAATGTTTCCAAGGCATGATATAGTGCATGTCTTCACATGAACTTGTATTGGAAACATCTTGATACACACTAGTGACCAACATGTCATAAGCATTATTTGCCTTA
>CAYQPI010000204.1:0-9449 GCA_964419405.1 uncultured Flavobacteriaceae bacterium | reverse complement strand
TCAATCAGGAAGTTTTCTTTGTTTTTTCTTGCCTTCGAAATCGCTTGCGTAATCGGATGATCGATATAAGGAACAGTCAATTTAACAGGATCAGATTGACCGGAGATTGAAGACCAGAACACCTAATCACTATCATCACTATCAATACCAAAACTAACATTGCTATACCGAATGTTAAGGTCATATAATTCTTCTGAGATGGTTTTAATTACGATTGATAAGTCATTACTCCTTTGCATGGCTAAAGAACGTGAGCGAACTTTTTCCAGGGAGGCTTCTATCTGAGCTTCCCTTGCCTGGGCCTCTGCTTTTTGAAGATCCAGAAAACGTTGGTATACTCTTGTGAATTCACGTGCAAACCGAATGAGTATATCCCGTTCTTCATCAGTAGCGGGCTGTTGTAAATTCAAACCCAAATAGCCAAACTTACAATAAGCATGAAGCCCATACAAGCCATTAGGAAAGTCCTGAATCGTCACCCTTTCTTTTTCCGGAGCTGCAGAAAAGGACTCCTCAAAAATTTCAAATAGTTGGGGTAAGGCATCCAGGTCATAATGAATTTCTTCAATATCATCTGGTTTTTCACTTTGCCATTTCTTTACAATGTCTCCCCAATGGTCCATGGCACCCATATCTATTACCTGTTCTGTTTGAGAACGATTACCGGCTTTCGTTGTCGAGCGATATGTAAATTCATTTTTATCTAAGTTAAACAGGCTCATAAAAGCAGTAACAGGCTTGATATCAAGCTTGTCAAATTGTTGAAAAAGAACGCTTAAAACATCATGCAATTCGACTGTTTCTTGCATGGCCATCGATCTTGCTCTAACCCTTTCTAATGCTGCTTCAATCTGGGCTTCCCTGGCCTGGGTCTCTGCTTTTTGAAGATCCAGAAAACGAGTATAGGTTTGTTGAAACACTTTTCCGAATCGCTTAAATATATCGTGAGCTTCGGGTAAAGGTTCATAGGTTATAAACATCAAACTAACAGCGTTTTCAAAAACAAAATGATTGTATTGGTGCTTAGGAAATTCAAATCCATCTTGCAACATTACCTCAAATTGCGGAGGAGCATATTTGCACAATTCTGCATACATCTTTTTGAGATCCTCTCCTTCAACATACTGAACGAAAAAATCATCTCCGCGTTGTTTTGCCTCTCTGACTTCAATAAAAACAGCATACTTAGTAGTATCCACCTTATAAGGCTCAATAAATCCACCTTTCGGAGTTGTAACCCAATCTTCATATTCTGTATCATCTTCAGACCATACATTAAAACCTGTTGTCCAGACAGCAATATTCAATTCAGTAATCTGTTTAAATAATACTGATGCCACATCGCTTAACTCATTACTTTTAATCATACCCATGGTGCGACTCCGAACACGCTCCAAGGCTGCTTCAATCTGCGCTTCCCTGGCCTGTGCCTCAGCCTTTTGAAGATCCAGAAACCGGGTATAGGTCAGGTCAAAGGCCGAGGCCATTTTTTTCATAATAGACTCAAGTTCCAGGGGAGGTTCCTGATCTAATAAATCAACGGTCATTTTACCATTGCTTAGCTGTACAACCGGGTGAGCTACATATTCCCAATCAATATTTTTAAAGAAATTTTCTACAACAAGTGCATAGTCTGGATCATGCTCACGCAACCATTTTAGTGTGATCACCAAATCCTTTTTAAATTGCTTTACAATGAAAAATTCATCTTTACCGCCCCATACTTCTCTTAAAAACAAATTAGGATCGGTTTCGTTTAAATTAAATTCTATATCCAGAGTCCCTTTAAAACCTCCTTCTGTAGTTTCAATAGATGTGAGATCTGTCATCCTTATATGACCATCACCCTCCTCTAAATATATAGTCGCAGCTGCGACTCCAGCAATGTTTAGCCCTAACATTTCATCCCTTAGAAGTGATACTACCTCTAACAATTCTGATGAATTGTACATGGCCATGGCTCTCGCTCTCACACGCTCTACTGCCAGATTGATTTGAGATGTTCTGGCCTGAGCCTCTGCTTTTTGCAAGTCGAGAAAACGTGCATACGTCTGTTCAAATACTTTTCCAAAACGCATTAATATAGCAAGCTCATCTTCTGAATATGGTATTCCTTCCAAATTGAAAATAAATAGTTGGACTTTATCCAGCAATACTGATGAACTGGCATAACCTGGAGATTCATACCGCACATCTTTTAATTCTTGAGCTACCGGTAAATGCTTAAAACAATGATCCCAAAATCTATTTTTCTCTTCAAATGTCAATTTATTTGAATATACCTTTAATCCCAATTCCTTGGCCTTCTTAAAATTATGAAACAGGGGGTGATCAAAATAAGGAATGCGAATTTTGGTGGGAAAAGTATGACCAATATCTGCTGTCCAGATATTAAAATCATCGCTGTTTTTATAATTCGGGCCAACACCAGTTGCATAAATATTGATGTTTAAGTTATGAATCTGATCAAATAAAATCTGAATAACTTCTTTTAGTTCCCCACTGTTATGCATGCCCATAGTACGACTCCTGACTCTTTCCAATGAGGTTTCGATCAATGCCTCTCTTGCTTGTTCCTCTGCTTTTTGAAGGTCTAAAAAACGCGTATAGGTTTGCTCAAACACTTTAGCAAACCGTTTAAAAACCTGGTGCATTTCCGGGAAATGTTCGTAGGTTATGAAAAGTAAATTTCCATAGGCGAAATTGGCAACGTGATCTATCTGAAATGTGGGAAGCTCAAAATCAGCATCCATCATTGTTCGAAGAAAATCCCCCACTCCAGGAAGTGACAACATATATTCATAATGATCTTTCTGCTCTTCTCCTTCTTTTTCATAAATTAAAAGTTCTTCTCCTCTTTTCTTGGACGCCTCAAATCTTTTAAACACAGCGTGCTCATTGAGAGGTATCTTACAAGTAAATGGTGTTATTTTCCCATCCGGACTGCCGGGATAATAGGTACACTCTTCAGCTCCCATTTCCCAAATATTAAAGCCACAATTCCATTGAGGAACTCCCAGGGCTTTTATTTGCTGAAACATGACTGAAGCAACATCCAGTAATTCGTCACTATGTTGCATCTCCATGGTTCTCGAGCGCACCTTTTCCAGAGCCAATTCAATCTCAACCTCTCTGGCCTGCTCCTCTGCTTTTTGCAGATCCAGGAATCTTCTATATGCAAGATCGAAAACACCTGCAAAACGCCCCAAAATCAAAAGGTCCTCTTTAGGAGGTTTCTTAACCACTCCTGGAAGGCTGTACCCAATTTCTCCATGTGTAGTGCGTGCCATCACAAACGTGATTCCTCCAATATGCCTGATATCTTCTTCTGTGGGGGCATTCGGGTCTACCTGTTTAAAATCTCCCAAGGTGACCATCTTATGCAAATAATCCAGGGCCTCTTCAGTTTCAAGAGCTAAGACCATTGCTGGCTCCTCGTTCGCTTCCCATTCATCCATTCCTTCATAATGACTGTGAAAATCTCTTGGCAGCTCCATGATCATCCCAATACGACTTCCATCACCTGAGGTCATTGCCTTTTCGAAGGTATCTTGTAACCAGCTCATATGCCAAAAATAACCTGCCTGGTGCCCCAGGTTGGTGAATTCATTTCTCATGTGAACCACAATATCGAGCAATTGTGTAGATTCTTTCATGGCCGTTACCTGCGAACGAACCCGTTGTAAAGCTCCTTCAACTTCTAATTCACGATTCTTAATTTCAAGTTCTGCTGTTTTTCGTTTAATGACATTGCGCAATTCCTGATTTTCATTAGAAACTTTGTCATGCCCCATGGCCTCACCTTTTTCTGCATTGAGATTGGGTGTAGAAAATTGCTGGTATAAAAAACGCCAGCCTTTTGAAGTTTTATGCATTAAGGACGTACATCTGAACCGGGCATTGTAGACCCATTGCTCATTGTCAAGGATATAGACATCTGCCAAATCAGTAATCAATACCATGCCTCCTAAGGCCTCCATGGTTTTGTCAATATTTTCAAATTTTGCCTTTCCCGGCAGTTGATCTGCAGTTGCCCTAAAAAAAGAAATCGCTTCTGATCTATTAAGAAACTCTTCTTCATCAGTGCATCCGACAAACCGAAATTCATCATCCAGGTACGCATCATAGTTGTTTAGATCACCATTAAGATAACTATGCCACCAGGTGTCATACACCTGTAGAATTTCATTTTCTTCTTTTTTGGATAGTTTCATACCTATTGGATCAATTGAACAAGACCTTAACTCAGCACCTGATATACCATGACAGGCTTTGATTTATTCTTCATCACGACCTCACCTATTTTCTCACAATTAAAAGACTCTTTGATTTTTTTATAATTATCCTCTGAGATTAAAATCTGTCCCTTATCAGCTGCCGATTGCAATCGTGCTGCTATATTCACTGAATCACCAATTACGGTATAATCCAATCGCTTCAACGTAGAAGATCCTATATTTCCCCATACCATATCACCACTATTGACACCAATCGAAACCTGAGGCTTATAGGATTCGATTCCTATACCAATATCTGCGCTTTCAATTGACCTTCTGATATCTAAACAGGTCTCGATCGCTCGATCTAAATGATATTCTCCTCTAAACGAAGCCATAACAGCATCTCCAAGAAATTTATCAACGACTCCATCTTGCTTGATGATCGCTTTTACCATTATATCAAAATAGGCGTTTAACATTGACACCACCTTGTCTGCTGGTTCGTTCTCACTAATCGTGGTAAACCCACAAATGTCAACAAATACCACTGAGCCTTCCATGGTTTCATTGTCAAAAAGGGCCGTTTTCATTTCCTTGCTACCCATAAAATTGATCACATTCTCATCCACATACATCCGCAGAATATTATTCTCTTTAACAGCTTGAAGGGTTTTTTTAATCGTCTCTACATGGGCGATGGTTTTTTCAATCGTGATCTCCAGATCCTTAAAATCAATAGGTTTTGTAATAAAATCAAAAGCCCCTCTATTCATGGCCATTCTGATATTTTCCATATCTCCATAGGCCGAAACCATTACTGATTTAAGCAATAAATTCTGTTCATTCAATCTAGTCAGTAGGGTAAGCCCATCCATTTCAGGCATGTTGATATCACTTAAAACAAGATCAACATCCTCATGTTCAGCTAATTGCTCCAAGGCATGCCTGCCATTTTCCGCAAAAATAAAATCGTATTCATTATTGCGTATTTTTCTTCTAAATCGTTGCTTAATCAGGATTTTCAAATCCTCTTCGTCATCAACAACAAGTATCTTAGTCACCATATACTTTACTGATTTTAATTGATTAAACCTTTAATTTCTTCTTTTAACGAGACAAAATCGATGGGTTTGGTAAAAAACTCCTTGGCTCCAGAATTTATGGCTTTGTTATAATTATCACGATCTCCATAAGCGGAAATCATACTAATCTTGATATCCGGGTACCTTTGCTTCACCTCTTCCAAGAGCTCTAGCCCGGTCATCCCAGGCATGTTTATATCTGAAAATATATACACTACTTTTGGTGGATTACTCTTTTGCAGAATATCCAGAGCTTCCTGACCAGAAAAGGCAAAGACCAATTCAAGACGCTTGCTCCTGACTTCCTTTCTAAATTTTTGTCTGAATAATAACTCTACATCTTTTTCATCGTCGACTACTAAAATTCTCGTGCTCATCTTGTTTTATTTGTTAGGGGGTCTCTTTTTTATTACTTATTTCTTTATCGGAATATATATGACAAACTCAGTGCCTTTACCCGGTTCTGTATTCAACTCTATGGCGCCACCATGGCCTGTTGTCACAATATCATAGGCCAATGACAAGCCCAAACCGGTACCTTTGCCCGTAGGCTTGGTCGTGAAAAAAGGCTGAAATATTTTATCTTTTAATTCCTTAGGAATTCCCGGGCCATTATCTTTAATCGAGATCATGGCCTGGTTTTTTAAGTTTTTAGTACTTACAATAACCAACGGTTTGTAATGTTCATCCCTTTTATCTTCAGGGATGGAGGTCACTGCAAAGAAGGCATTATTGATAATGTTCAATACGACCCTTCCCAGATCCTGTGGGATAATCTCCACTTTTGGCAGGCTTTCATCAAAATCAGTTTTAAAATCAGCATTGAACGTCTTGTCTTTTGCTCTTAGACCATGATAGGCCAATCGTAAGTATTCATCACATAACACGTTGATGTCAATCAATTCCTTTTGACCAGAGCTATTTCTTGAATGCTCAAGCATTCCTTTCACGATGCTACTGGCCCTTTTACCATGATGGTTTATCTTTTCCAGATTCTGAACGATATCTTTAGAAATCTCCTTGGCCTCTTCTATATCACCTTTATCCAGTTCTTCACACATCTCCTCCACCAGTTCATTGGTCACTTCAGAAAAGTTATTGATAAAATTCATAGGATTTTGAATTTCATGAGCAATCCCGGCCGTCAGTTCTCCCAAGCTGGCCATTTTCTCTGATTGTATGAGTTGAGACTGTGTTCCTTTTAATTCAGTGATGGTCTTCTTGAGTTCTAAGGTGCGTTCATTCACCTTCTCTTCCAATATTCGATTCTCTTTTTTCAACCACCTAGATCGGTAATTCAAAATGGCAATCCCGAGTAGTAGAAACAGTATGGCAAAGATCAAAAAAGCCCACCAAGTCTGCCACCAAAGTAACTTTGGCATCACCGTAAAACTGAATTCAGACGGTTTACTCCAAATCTCATTGATCCCTTTAGAGGCTACTTTAAATGTATAGTTGCCTTCAGGCAAATCACGGTAGTTTTTACTTAAGGTTTTATTCGTAATACTATTCCATGTATCATCAAACCCTTCTAAAATATATCGATAAACAATCTTGTCTTGATTCTTAAATTGAAGAGATCCATAGCTAAAGCTCAAATAATTCTGATTATAGGGAAGTTTAAGCCCCACCGGAATCTTATAGGCTCCTTCAACGGTATCCCATTCGATCTTATTCTGACTTCTATAACTAGAAATTAGATCATCCTTATCTTTATATACGCTAATATTCGATTCCCAGGTCCAAACGGTATCAATTGATCTTAAACGCGATTCAATCAGTTTGATATCATAAAATTCTTGTTTTTTGTCATAAATATAAATCCCTGTCACTTCAGGTGCTATAGTTATATCATCTGATTTAAAGGTATCAATCACTGTAATTATTTGACTTTCTATCCCCGCCCATAAGCGATCTTGACTATCAATGCTGAAACTATTCATATTCACATCTAAATACGATAGACCTTGATTTTTAGACAAGGTATTCACCTTCCACACTGTTTCAGCACCTGTCTCCTCACCAATCTGCTCTAACAGGGTCAATCCTTTGGAAGTTCCCAAAATCATTTTTTCTTTTCTTTTTATCAAGGCATAGACATCATTACTTGCCAGACCCTGACTCATTGAAAATGATAAGAGCCAGTTTGTTTCAAAATTCAAACGTTCAACACCTAAATCAGTGGCAATCCAAAAGGTATTCGGTCCTTCCTGAAAAAGTGAATAGACATTATCTGAAATTAAACCGTTGTTTGAACTTATTTTATGTCGTGTATTTGTCTCAGGATCTAATACATGAATTCCAATACCCCTTCCAGCCAGCCATATTTTCTGCTGCTCATCTTCGATAATATTGTCGATAATATGTTGATCACCAATGGTATCAATTATAAATTTATTAATGATACTATTCTTCAGATCCACAAAAAACAAATCTCCGGTATTTCCCCCCAGCCAATAATTACCATTGCTATCCTCTAACATCGCAGTAATCCAATTGCTATCAAGAATTTCAGGATTGTTGGTAAACTGTTTAATGGTGTTGTTTTTAAGATCAATTAGATTGACGCCAGATCTTAAACCAAACGACCATACTCTATTCTTTGAATCTTGCATAAGCCGATGGCTTCTGTCATCAAACAAGCCATCTTTTTTTGACAAATGTTTTAAGCTGCTATTTTTCGGGTCATAAATATCTATTCCGCTTGCTCCACCCATCCATGTTTTACCATCCTCAGTTTGAAGGGTCGACCAATACTCGTTTCCGCTCAAGCCATCAGCCAGACTAAAATTTCCCGGCTTAGGCCCCATGCGGTCATATACAAACACCCCTTCTCTTAAGGTTGGCACCCATAGTTGACCTTGTCTGTCTTCAACCAAACCCCAAACACCCACAAAATTGTTTTTTTCTCTAATCTTAATTTTCTCCAGTGTTGACGCCGGCTCATCATATTTATACAATAATCCATTGTCTGTGCCTATCCAAAAATTTCCCTTGCTTCCTTCATAAATATCTGAAGCTGAATTTTGCCCTTTCACCTCAAGAGCTTCGCTGAAATATTGAATCCGTTCCTTTGATGGGTCAAGAATTGTTATTCCCTTCATTGACCCAATCCACATTCTTTTTTGACTATCCTCCCTAAATTTAACTACAAAATTATCCAGCAAACCTTGCTCGACCGTGAAGGTGATATTTTTTCCTTCCTGACGATCAATAATATTAATTCCTTGTTCGGTCGAAAGCCACATCAAACCTTGACTATCTTCATAAGCTTGAATAAGTAATTGAGTATCTAAAAGGCCATGCTCAGTAGTAATTCTTTGAAGTGACCTATTTTCAAAATCAATGATATCATACCCTAGTCTAATATTTGATGCCCAGAGTTTCCCATCTGAGCTAAACGAAAAATCATTGTAGCCATTCACTCCAGGAATCAAAAGTTGAAAAATCAATCGCGCATCCAAATCCAGCATCATCAGATTTCCGCGATTATCCGCCACCCAGAATCTGTTTTCTCCATCCTCTTTTACCAATACCAACGGATTAGGGCCTAAACCCTGTTCTTGACTATACAATTCCAGATTGATCCCGTCATACCTGGCCAATCCAGCATTTCCGGCAAGCCATATAGCTCCCTGACTATCGATAATTTGAACTTCTACTTTCCCTGGGTATCCAAAGCCATCCCCAAGGGTCATGACTCCTTTAGAGGCCTTTTCTGCCACCTCATAAAACCCTGCTTTTATAATTTTTGGCTGGTTCAAAACGGATACTTTAACATCAAAATCAATGATCGGTAAACTGTCTATAACCAAATCTGTTTGTGGTAAATCATCCCAGTTCAAGGTTTTCGTTGGAAACTTACCTACCTTTTTTGATGAGACCACATCGAAGGGGCTAGAAGGCTTCTGTTCAAAGTTCAATCTCTTAGCAGGCCATGATGCCATAGAAGGAAGCACTTGCGAAGTAAAACTCAGGGTATCTTTTTCTGAAATGCTAAACTCTTTTTTTAATGGCTGTTGATACTCACTGTCATTTTCCGGAAACGGTACTGCCCTCTTTTGCTCTTCACAAGCGATGGTAAAGAAAACTAACAGTATAAAGAGCAACCCGATTTGAGGGTTTAATCGAAATTGTTTCATCTTGG
>CAYQPI010000203.1:0-25270 GCA_964419405.1 uncultured Flavobacteriaceae bacterium | reverse complement strand
TTAGCGTCGGTTTCAAAATTGAAATCAACACACTGTAAAACACCAGAAAAGGAATCATCGACATCAGCTTATGCTTTGCGCTGGCACTGGCCAATCCTTTTGAAAATATCAAAATATACAACAATTGGGTCATCAGAAATGCGCCAATACCGTAGATGAAATAATTGACTTTATCCAGCAATAAGACATCTCCTAAAAAAGAAAAAAGAAGCGCCACAACGAACAACTTATTGACCTCAGTACTTTTAGTAAGGTACCAAAGCAGTAAAAATGGAATAATCAGTGATTTACAAATCACTTGTAAAAATGAATTCTGCAGATAAATAGCAACAATATCACCTATTGACACGAGCATAAACAATATAAAAACGGGCCTGGATAATTTCTTAAGATTCATCTTTTATTCAAATTCCGGAATGAGACATGCCTCCGACAGTTTCAAAAGTAGCGGATTTATTCCGATTATTAATGATTGTTGCATCATTTTAGATGTTTCTGAATGACATTCCAAACAAAGACCAACAGTCAGGATTTTTTGCTGCTCCTCAATCGAAAAAGGTCTGAAATCTGTTCGGGTTGAAACACGATCAGCCCTTGACTTTTTCAAGAACGGGATCCAGGCATCTTCGGGCAACTGGTCTATTGGATTTAGTTCATAGAATGGCTCGAAAGACCAGGACGCTTTCCTGTCCTTTTCAATAAGGGTCAATCTACCTTTTCCATAACCAAGGGCTACCGGATCAGCATGACATGACTTACAGGACCTTACTTCTTTTTGGATCGTATGAGGAGCGTTAGAAGCGTACATTCTATCAAAGGTTTCGGATTTTGCAGCCGCATTAGGATGGTTTGACCTGTCTATGGAGAGGATCATTCCCGGGATGGCTGGTTCTATTTGTCTTTTACCTTCTTTATCACGTACGCCCATCGAAGGCTGACTTATTTCAAATTCATAAACATGCTCAATCCAGGTTCCTTTGACTAGTTTTTCATCTAAAAGATCATAGCCTTGCTGCATCGTATCATAACTATTATGGCAGCCAATACACCTGGGAGCCCATGCAGCATGACAAGAAGCACAACTCAGTGATTGATGTGAATTATCTCTGGCACATTGAGCTCCTTGTTTTACGACCTTATGTTTTTTACCGTCTTTTTTACCGATTAAAATGAGTTCTCCATGCTCATCTACATATGTGTTTACCAAGGGGTGACCGTCTTCACTACTTGCGAGCATCGGCCTTTCGTAATGATCATACCCTCTGTGCATAAAAACAAGGGCTGACTCGGCATCCAGATCTTCATATGGAATCGTTTTTGGCCTGTCCTTATAATGACAATCTGCACATGCCAGTTTCACGGCATCCTCTTCGTGTGTGTAGTCAAGTCCGTCACCCATGACTTCATGTGAGCTGTGACAATCAATACAGAGTAATCCTTTGGAATGATGCACATCCGCTCCCTTAAATTCATAAATTCTTTTGTCTTCAAACATTTTATATGCACCTGCCGCTGGTAATTCATCCAATAAGGTCTCATGCCATCCCATATAATTGGTAGAAATTCGACTGGAACGGCTATGACACCCAAAACAATGGGTATCATTCATAAATACATCCGTTGAAGGATGCATTTGAGTTAATTGTGTTTTCCCAGAATTCATATAGGCGTGAAGTTCCTTTTCTGCCTGGTCAGAATAGTTTAAATGACAGGCATTACAACCTCCTCCTCTACTCAACTCTGTTATAGGACCAAACTCCTTTTTTTCCTTTCCTAAATGACAATTCGCACATAAATTTCTCAGATGTTCATCGGAAGGACTATGGGCCAATTCCCGAATATCAAAATGATGATCCGGGCTGTCAGTTTCTCTGAAAATATATTTATCTACGGCGACCAAACCACTATTGGTGGTCATCAATGAATGTTGAATTTTTTCAAGCTCCTGTGGATGACAGGTGCCACAGGTAGACTCGGCATCTGCCAAATTACCCGGAATAAGCACCATATTTTTATGCGAGGCTTCCTTCTCTAAGGCAGCAGCATCTCCCAAATGACATACCACACATCCTATTTTTTTGGGATCGTGATACATGGAGAACCCCTGCATCTCTTTATGACAGGAAATACAAGACTCTTTTGCTACTTCAATCTTGACATAGTCATCAGAAACCTGAGAATGATCTGTTTCTTCTACAGAATTTCTGAGTCCCAGCCAAGTCATAAGCAAGAGTAAAACAAGCAGCAATGGCCAGCTCCTTTTCCAGTGTATCTTTTGATAAAACATCCTTCGAGCATTTTACACAAAATTACGACCAAGTGGCATTGAAAAATATGAGCAATGACATGTTTTCACACTTCTAATGTGACCCTAGTCACAATTCAACATGACTTTTATCATCAAAACAACTGTAGTTCACATCTAATTTTACACCAAACATAAAGCCTGTTTTACAGCGCCTTTTGTTTAGAACAACATAAAAAGAACAGCATGCATAACTCAAGAAGGTCATTTATCAAAATATCTGCATTAAGTGCAAGCGGTATTGCACTTGGTTCAACAGCACTCGGGGCATTGCCCACACCGAAAAAGCAAGCTGGTCTTCCTTTGAGCAGATCAGCTACCTATTGTGAGGTTTGTTTCTGGAAATGCGCTGCCTGGGCCTATGCAGATGAAAACAATACCATTCAAAAAATTATTGGAAATAAAAATGACCCACATTGTTATGGACGTCTATGCCCCAGAGGTACAGGAGGCTTGGGAATGTATAGTGACGAAGACCGCCTCAAAACACCATTGATCAGAACAAACATTAATGGAGAAGATACCTTCCGAAAAGCGAGTTGGGAAGAAGCCCTTGAGCTTGTGGCAAAAAACATGCAACAAATAAAAGACACTTATGGTCCTGAATCAATGGCGCTCATAAAACATGGTTCTCCCGGAAGTCATCTTGAACACCTTTTCAAAGCCTATGGATCTGACACCATTGCAGAACCGGCTTATGCACAATGTCGTGGGCCCCGTGAAACCGGTTTTGGCCTGACTTTTGGTTCATGGGTTGGTTCGCCTGAACCTACAGATATTAGAGATACCAAATGCCTGGTCCTGATAGGATCACACATCGGAGAAAATATGCACAATAGTCAGGTACAGGAAATGTCCGAAGCCATCGATAAGGGTGCAACCATCATTACCGTTGACCCCAGGTGTTCAACTGCAGCGAGTAAATCTCAACATTGGCTGGCGATCAAGCCTGCCACAGACATGGCGCTCTTATTGTCTTGGATGCACGTGCTGATCTATGAAGATCTGTATAACAAAGACTATGTGAAACAATATGGTCATGGCTTTGAAGCCCTCAAAAAACATGTCAAAAAATACACGCCAGAATGGGCCTATGGCATAACCACATTAAAACCCAGCCAAATCAGAAAAACGGCGCATCTCATGGCTGCGGCTGCACCTGCAACCATTGTGCACCCTGGAAGACATGTGACCTGGTACGGTGATGATGCCCAGCGAGAACGTGCCATTGCCATATTGAATGGTCTTTTAGGCTCATGGGGAAATCGTGGAGGATTCTATTTTAAAGAAAAAATCAAAGTTCCAAAATATCCACACCCTCCCTATCCACATCCAAAATGGACATGGAGAGAAATCGGTGAAAAATTTCCTTTTGCAGAAATGGGTAATACCACCGAAGTTATCAAGGCTTCAATTTCGAAAGAACAAGTCAAATATCCGGTGAAAGGTTGGTTCGTTGCCGGGACAAATCTTGTAGCCTCAGTTCCTCAAAAAGATGTAATCGAGGAAGCCATAAACTCGCTGGATTTTATGGTGGTCATGGATACCATGCCCATGGAAATTACCGGCTACGCTGATGTAGTCCTGCCAGAGTGTACATATTTAGAAAGATATGACGGCATTCGATCGGCGACAAACAGAGAACCTTCAATAGCACTTCGTTCCCCTGCAGTTCCTCCGAAATACGATTCAAAACCAGCCTGGTGGATGGCCAAGGAAATTGGTAACCGTTTAGGATTACAGGAGTATTTCGACTATGATGATTTTGAACAAGTAATTGCATGGCAACTCGAGAAGATGGGTAGTTCGCTAGAAGAAATGAAAAAAATAGGCGTCAAAAACTTTAAAAGAAAATCAGGCTCACTTTTCCTGAAAAAAGGAGCCCCGTATGAGTTTCCAACACAAAGCGGAAAAATCGAGTTCTATTCAGATGAACTGGCCGCACTTGGCTTAGCTGCCATGCCTGAATATACTGCTCATGACAGTCCTGAACCAGGATTCTACCGGCTTAACTACGGACGCTCACCTATGCACACTTTTAGTCGTACGATCAACAATCCGAACTTAAGTGACCTTACTGATGAAAACACCTTATGGGTAAACCCTAAAGTTGCCCGTCTTGAAAACCTAAAAAACGGACAATCCGTTTGGCTTGAAAACCAGGATGGTGTTGTCTCAACCTTCTCCATAAAAGTAAGGGTCACTGAGAGAATCAGATGGGATTCTGTTTATATGTATCACGGATTTGGACATGCCAATAAAAAATTAAGTCGCGCTCATGGAAAGGGAATTAGCGATACTGAGCTTATTACCAAAATTTCCGTTGACCCTCTAATGGGGGGTACTGGCATGAGGGGCAACTTTGTAAAAATTATAATTGAGAATCCAGCTAAAGAGGTATTGATATGAAATATGCAATGATCATAGACACATTAAAGTGTGTTGGATGTAGCGACTGCGTTGTTGCCTGTCAAACTGAAAACAAGGTACCCCTAGGTTACTGCCGCGATTGGGTGACTGAATCAGTAAATGGAAGGTATCCCCAAGTCGAAATAGAATTAAAATCAGAACGATGTAATCAATGTGAAAATGCCCCTTGTGTACGCTGTTGTCCCACCGGTGCCAGCCATATTACCGATGGCGGTATTGTTCTGGTCACTGCAGATGAATGCATTGGTTGCGGTGCCTGTATTGCCTCCTGCCCTTATGATGCCAGATACCAGCATCCAGACGGGTATGTTGACAAATGCACGTTTTGCGCTCACAGGTTAAAAGAAGGTCAAGATCCGGCTTGTGTTTCTGTCTGCCCTACCAAGTGCATGTATTTTGGAGATATCGACGATCCGACCAGTACTGTTTCATCACTGTTGGCTTCCAGAAAGTTTAAAGTTTTGGCCCCTGAAGCAGGAACCAAACCCAATGTATATTATTTAATCTGATCAAAACAATCATGCAAGAAGAAATATTTATAAGTGGACGTAATATTCCCAAAATAGACCCCACGCTCGAAGTATGGCACTTTCCTATCTCTCTCTACCTGTTTTTAGGCGGAATGGCAGCAGGCATCATATTCTTTGCCTCTCTTTTCACGATTTTAAAGCGTGAAAAACAAGTTCAAACCGCCATTAAACCTGCCATGATCATTGTACTAATTGCACTTAGCATCGGGCTTATAGCACTTTTTTATGACCTCACTCATAAATTATATGTTTGGCAACTGTATACGACAGTCCGAATTGAATCCCCTATGTCATGGGGTGCCTGGGTGTTGCTGTTTGTAACCATCGCGTCCTTCTTATGGGTTTTTAGCTATTTTTCTGAGATCTTTCCCAAATGGAATCTTAAAAATTCAGTCTTAAAAACTATAGAGTTATTTCTGATAAAAAATAGAAGAACATTGGCACTTATACTGTTACCCTTGTCATTGATTCTAGGTATTTATACCGGTATCCTGTTATCAGCCTTTAATGCAAGACCCTTGTGGAACAATGCCATTTTAGGACCTCTTTTCTTAGTCTCTGGTTTGTCAACAGGAGCGGCCTGTATCATACTATTCTCAAAAAACCACGCAGAACGCAAACTCTTCAGTCAAATTGATTTGGCACTCATCATCATAGAACTCGCTCTAATTGTGCACATGATCATGGGGATGTATGCAGGTTCTGCAGTGCAACTCGAGGCGCTTGACATTCTCATAGGAGGCGAATACACGGTTATGTTCTTTGTATTTGTCATCATCCTGGGCCTGATCTTTCCAGCCATTTTAGAAAGTATTGAACTGCTTGGCTTTAAGGTTCCTGTGGTCATTCCGGCCGTTCTCATTCTGATCGGAGGACTTATCTTCAGAATGGTAATGATCGAGGCAGGGCAATTAACAAGGTATTTATACTAAGACGATGGAAACAATAAAACAAACAAATAGACATATTTACTGGAATCCCTATTTTGGAGGCTTTCTTCTTGGCCTGCTCATCATAGTTACATTCTATATTACCGGAAGGGGTCTTGGAGCCAGTGGTGCCGTAAAAAGTAGTGTTGTCACAGTAGTAAATAAAGTTTCTACTGAACACACTCAGAACAATGCCTATTATCAGAAATTCCTGAAACCCGAAACCTCACCCATGAATAACTGGTTGGTTTATGAGGCCCTTGGGGTGATACTAGGGGCATTTTTATCAGGAGCCTTCACTGGTCGCCTCAAACTTAAAACACAACATTCACCAAAAATAACGAAGAAGAGAAGGCTGTTATTTGCGCTAATCGGAGGTGTGCTTTTTGGCTTTGGAGCTCAAATCGCCAGAGGTTGCACAAGTGGTGCAGCCTTGAGCGGAATCTCAGTACTGGCCACGGCAGGCTTCATAAGCATGCTCTCTATTTTCGGTACTGGATATTTAGTAGCATATTTCTTTAGAAAAAACTGGATTTAATAAATAGTAAACGATATGGGACCAATCATACCAAATGAACTAATTCCTGCAGAATGGAATTTCGTAATTGCAATTCTCATCGGAATCGCTTTCGGATTCATCATGGAGGCTTCGGGGTTCTCCTCTTCACGTAAACTCGTTGGCGTTTTCTATGGATACGATTTTGCCGTATTGAAAGTGTTCTTAACAGCTACTCTAGTTGCCGTCATTGGTTTACATTATATGGATCATTTGCATTGGATAAACATGGAGCAATTATATGTTCAACCAACCTATGTCTGGCCCGCTATTGTTGGTGGCTTCATTATGGGAATTGGCTTTCTCTCAGGAGGGTTTTGTCCAGGAACAAGTTTATGTGCTGTTGGAATTGGAAAAATTGATGGCATGGTATTCACCCTTGGTCTCTTTATAGGGATCTTCGTATTTTCAGAGTCCTTCGAATGGTTGGAACCATTGTACGAAAGTTCATTTCTTGGACATATAACCCTTGACGAAAGCCTGAGTACCTCTCCTTACCTTATCATTTTCATCTTTACGATCATATCAATCATCGCTTTCTTCATATCAGATCTTATAAGAAAACGAGTTGGGAAAAATTTCTACTAAACTGAGTAATTATGTCAACAACATATAAAACAAAAAAAATCGTCGTCAAAAGAAGTTATCAATTCTTAGCCTTATTGTTGCTTATATTGGCAGGCTTATTACTATTCCTGCCTAAGAATGAAAGACAAGATGGGATCTCTCCTGAGCTTTTTGTCAAAAACATATTGACTACCGAACGGTATATCAGTGCAGATATGCTAGCAGACAGGATGATCAATGAAGATCCAGTGCTGTTATTGGTTGACACCAGAACATTCGAAGAATTTCAAGAATTCAGCCTGCCCAATGCCATAAATATACCTCTGAGTGAAATATTCAGTGAAGAATTAAACCCTTATTTAAATCAGGACATCTATGATGTGGTATTGTTTTCAAATGACAATTTTACCGCAGAGCAGGCATGGATGCTCTGTAATCGTATGTCATATCAGCGACTTTATGTCTTAGAAGGTGGTCTGAACGCCTGGTTTGAAACCATCATTCACCCAAAAGCACCTGCCCAAACTATGTCACAGGAAGACTTTGACCTTTACTTTTTTAGGCGTGCTGCAGGATCATATTTTGGTGTAGCCAATGACACGCTGGAAATTGAAGTAAAACCTAAAAAAGCTCCCCCGGTTAAAAAGGTCGTTACAAAACCGAAGAAAAAGAAAAGAATGCCAGAAGGTGGTTGCTAGATTAACTCTATAGAATTAGAAAAATATAAAAACAGTATGAAAGAATTAGAAAAAACCAAACGAATCTCCATTTCAGCCACCCTCTTTCTTCTGGTAGTTGTAATCAGTTTATTAACCTTCAAGAAACCAGAATATGTCTTTAGCAATAAGGCTCAAAAGGTACTTGAATACACAGCAAAAAATGCACAGGTGATCTCTTTAATAGACTATGAAAATCTTGACCCATCATCCTTCGTATTGCTCGATATCAGAAACAGTTATGATTTCGCCAAAGGTCATATGGAAATTGCAATAAATTCACCTCTCAATCAACTACTTGATAAAAAAAAGCTCGGTGAGCTTAATGAAATAGCCGGTTCTAAACAAGTAGTTATTTATGGTAAAAACCCTGAGCAGGCCAATGCTGCCCTATTTTTCTTATATCAAATGGGCTGTGAAAACCTAAAGGTCCTTTCTGTTGTTACCAGGTATGAAAACAATCAGTTCTTCATCGTTCCAGTACAGGTGAATAAGCCTGATATGGATTTTGCCTTGGATATGAAAAAAGCCAAAATCCAACCAATCAAAAAGATTGAGGCAAAAAAGGTCTCAACACCAAAAAAAACAAAAGTCGTTCCCAAACCGAAAAAGAAAAAGAAAATGCCAGAAGGAGGTTGTTGATTTCTTATCTCAACAAGCTGCTTCTGTGAGTTAGTTGATTGTTTTGTTCGGAGTCCCTTGTATCAACAAGGGACTCTTTTTATACTTTCCCTTACCAAATTTGATGTCTTTTTGAACAAATCCTACAAATAGTTTTCTCAAAATAAATCAACAAAACAACTCGATTAAAGGCCTATTGAAAATGCGAAATGCAGGAATCCAAGATCACTCATCATTTTTTATTTACCAAAACTACTAAGTGCTTGATTTCAAATATTTTAAACCAAGCCACATCATGTTCTAAAACTGTACTAATTGTTGCAACATAATGTGACATTTGATACAGAGTAAACTCATTATGTATTAAGAAATCATGAGAAATATCATGTAAATCTGTGCGCTCTAAAATTATTTTTAAGCTAAGTAAAAACAGATAAACAATTGAATTTTAAAATTTTACATTATGAGAAAACTATCATTTATTCTCGTTCTATTAATTCTACCCGCTTCGATATTGTTGAGTAGTTTTAATACCCCAAGTAGTAATCCAATAAACAATTCTAACCCTCCTTCTGAATTTGAAACACTGTTGAATTATTTAGAAAACAACAGGGCATTTATTAATACAGACGCAGCACCCGCTCTGGTACCTGCAGATGAGGTTAAAAAGAATCTTAAAAATCCGAAATATCATTTAATCGATATTAGAAGCGCTAGCTGGTTTGAATATGGCCATATTAAGAATGCAGCCAATGTTCAGCCTGCGGATCTTTTAAACCACTTTGAAAACAGTATTGTTCCCTCCGAGTATGACAAGATTATTTTGATCTGTTATTCAGGGCAGTCTGCTGCGTATTTCACAAGTCTATTGAGAATTGCAGGTTATGACAACACCTATAGTATGAATTGGGGCATGAGCTCATGGAGAGTTGATTTTGCTGAGAATTCATGGTTAAAAAATACTTCCGACGATTTCTCCTCAAAACTGGAACAAACAGCACATGACAAAGCAACTAAAGGAAATACACCTGAGGTATCAACGGGCAAAACAGATGCCGAATCTATTCTCAGAGCAAGGTTGGAAGAAGCTTTTGCCACACCTTATAAAGCGTCCATCGTAAAGTCTTCTATTGTGTTTGAAAATCCAAATGATTTCTATATCGTTGATTACAATGGTGCTGATAGATATGCCAAAGGACATATTCCAAGTGCCAGACAATATGACCCTCAGGGATCATTGCGTTCTACAACCGATCTTTTCACCCTTCCAACAGACAAAACGGTTCTTGTTTATGGCCCTACAGGGCAAGAAACTGCCTATGTAGTAGCCTATCTTAATATTCTTGGTTATAAGACTGGCAACCTTGCTTATGGTGCTAACAGCTTTATGCACAAGCAATTAAAAGACAACAATTGGGAGTCTTTTACGAAGAAAGAAGTGAACATGTACCCTGTTATTGAATAATTACAACTCAACATATTTTCCAATAAACAAATGATTATGAAAAAAATAAATTTAATCGTAGTAGCATTATTATGCCTGCCTGTGTTTCTATTAAGTTCTTGTGACAGAGGTGATGATATTAACCCTGAAAACCCTATTATCGAACCGGCATTTGACGTAATGACCAAATATATGCTAGAGAATGATCTTGATCTTACCAATATTATAAGTGGACCCGGAGGAGAAGTAAAATTTGTTGCGGGAGCTCCGGCAGCGGCAGATCTGGATGCCTTCCTAAATAAATACAGCATTCTGGATATAAGAAGTTTGGAAGCCTATAACACCAGTCATATTGAAGGTGCAAAACACATCGCTTTTGCTGATATTTTAGAAGAGGCTGATAATGCCAGTAAGCAAGTATTGGTTGTTTGCTATACAGGACAGACGGCTTGTTATGCTACCTCCTTATTGCGTTTAGCAGGCCATAGTAATGCTCAGGCCTTGAAATGGGGTATGTCTGGATGGAATACAGAAACTGCCGGTTCCTGGTATAAAAACACAGGAGATGAAGCGATGGGTCATGCCAACTGGGCAGCTCATAAGGAGCCAGATATAATCACCTTTGAAGACCCTGTAATTGACATTTATTCTACCGATGGAGCTGAAATTCTCAGACAAAGAGTTGAAGCAGCCATAGAGGGCGGATTTAAAACTGCAAAAGGAACTGACGTACTAAACAATCCTGACAATTACTTTATCAATAACTATTTCAGCGACACTGATTATGGCAATTTTGGTCATATTAATGACGCCTTTAGAATCAAGGAGGTTTTAAAACTTGATGGTGATGGATATAAAGGACTTGATCCAGATCAAAATGCCAAAGTGATCACCTATTGCTATACCGGTCAAACTTCAGCAGTAATTACGGCCTGGCTGCAGGTTTTAGGTTACGATGCCTACAGCATGACCTTTGGAATGAATGGAATATATCATTCAAATCCTGCATGGGGTCCTAATCAATGGGGCGTTGGTTCTTCTGTTCCCAAGGAATTACCCCTTATCAAAAATTAATCTTCAAATAAGATAGCATGAAAAAATATATCTCGATTTTCATCGTACTGATGATTAGTATGCTCACATATCAGGTGCAGGCACAGGGTTGTGATGCCGAGGATCCAAATGATAGTATTGCTCCGGCAAAGATCAAAGTATTTGGTTTTCTCCAACCTGAATATAATTACACTCTTTCTGACCCTGCTGAAAGCACCTTCAAATTTCGAAGAGCACGTGTTGGTGTTAGAGGTCGTGTTTTTGACGATTGGTCCTATTACTTTATGTTAGAAACCAGCCCGTTTATTGGTGGTGTAGGAAGCGCTTACCTGATGGACGCCTTTGTTACCTGGGACAAATACAATTGGGCCAGAATTGCCGTAGGGTCTTATAAACAGCCTTTTGGCCGTGAAGTACAAACAGCCTGTAACGCCTTAATTACCATTGACCGCGCGATCGTATCAGATCAACTGGTAGTTCCTCAGCGAGATTATGGGATTTCCGTTTGGGGTGGTAATGTCAATACACGATTGAATTATGCTGTAGCACTTATGAATGGTAGTGGCTTGAACAAAGTTGACAACAATAATAAAAAAGATATTGTTGGTAGGGTGACCTATAAAGTTCTTGACTTTATGACGATAGGTGGTAGTTTTAGATATGGCTATCCTAAACTCAATAATGATGATGACAGCCGAACTACTGTTGGTGGAGAAATACTCTTTGACATCAACAATCTGCATATACAAGGTGAATATATCTATGATGAGGGCGCTTATGACCCTGGTGCTGATACCGGATGTGGTTCGGAACCACTTGCATTGGGAGACAGAAGAGATGGCGCCTACGGTATGATATGGTATGACACCAAATGGAACCTTCAACCCGTTTTTAAATATGAGTTTTTTGATCAGGATCTTGATCTAAAAGATGTGCCTTACCGATACAGTGAAAGAATGACCATAGGTCTTAACTACTTCTTTAATAAATCTGTCAGACTACAAGTCAATTATCAGGCAAATATTGAAACTGTAATCAATCAAGACAATGATAAATTCCTGGCACAAATTCAAGTAGTTTTCTAAACTATTTATTTGTTTTACTTGAATGTAGTCAGAATCGATTTTGGTGGAAAACTCCCTGACATTAGTCGGGGAGTTTTTTTAAGTAACATATGTTACCACATGACAAATATCCTGTTTACCTACTAAA
This sequence comes from uncultured Flavobacteriaceae bacterium, assembly GCA_964419405.1. Lineage (GTDB taxonomy): Bacteria > Bacteroidota > Bacteroidia > Flavobacteriales > Flavobacteriaceae > Lutimonas. The sequence goes on along the minus strand of CAYQPI010000203.1, from coordinate 12,907 downwards.
TATTAGCTTAATTTTGTGATATTATTGATTTTTAAGCGCATAAAAATGAATACACAAGAAGTAATATTAAGAGAAAAGATTGGAGAATACTATGGCTCTATTTTTGAAAAAGACCTAGTTGAAGAAATCGTCAAAGTAGGATTTATTGATAAATACAGACACGGTGAAATTCTGGTTGATATTGGTGAAAACATGTCACATATTCCGTTAATTTTAAATGGTGCCGTCAAGATCATCAGAAGAGAAAAAGAAGGTGAGGAACTGGTCTTATATTTTCTTGAAAAGGGAGATACCTGTGCCGTTTCATTTATCAACTGTATCAACAGAAAAGAAAGTATCTTCAAGGCAGTCGTCGAGAATGACACAGAGGCCATATTTCTTCCTGTGGAATACATTGATGACTGGCTGGCAAAATTCAAAACCTGGAGACATTATATCATAGACAGCTACCACTTCAGGCTAATAGAAATGGTAGAATCCATTGATGGCCTGGCCTTTATGAATATGAATCAACGTTTGTTGAAGTATTTAGGTGATAAGGCCAAGATCAATCAGGATGTTCATCTGGATATTACCCATCAGGAAATTGCGGATGACTTAAACACTTCCAGAGTTGTGGTAACAAGACTTTTAAAACAACTTCACAATGAGGGTAAGGTCTATTCTACAAGAAACAAGGTGCAGGTGCTAGAAATATAAAATACCTTATTTTATCATATCTAAATAATCCTGTTCAGTGATGATCTGAACACCGAGTTTTTCTGCCTTGTCTTTTTTACTGGGGCCCATATTATCCCCGGCAATGATAAAACTTGTTTTTTTTGAAATGGATCCGCTTACTTTTCCGCCGTTATCCTCAATCGACTTTTTCAACTCATTTCTACTCATGAGATGAAAAACACCAGATACCACAAACACCTTCCCCTGTAACTTTTCTGTCTGATGCTCATATTGAGATTCGTCAAGAGCCAGATTTAGACCATAACTTCTTATTCTTTCAACCAGGATCTGATTTCCTTCATCATGAAAAAATGCCAGGATACTTTTCGCAATTCGCTCTCCTATTTCATCGACCGCGGTTAATTCTTCAAAAGAGGCAGCCTTGAGCGCATCAATATTTTTATAATGTTTTGCTAATTTTTTTGCGACGGTTTCTCCTACGAATCGAATTCCCAAGGCAAATAACACTTTCTCAAAAGGTATTTGTTTGGACGCTTCTATACCGGCAATCATATTTGTGGCTGATTTCTCCGCCATCCGATCTAAAGGCATCAATTGCTCTTTCGTTAATTCATAGAGATCCGCAAAATTATGGATCAGGCCATTGGCAAACAATAATTCAACTGACTCTGCTCCCAAGCCGTCAATATTCATGGCTTTTCTACTTATAAAATGTTGTATGCGTCCTGTAATCTGCGTCGGGCAGCCAAATTCATTGGGGCAATAATGCTTGGCATCACCTTCTTTCCTAACCAGAGCTGTGTTGCAATCTGGGCAATGGGTTATATAGCTTATCGGACTTGTGTCTGATGCACGATAGGCAAGGTCTACTCCTACTATTTTGGGAATAATTTCCCCACCCTTTTCAACATAGACCTTATCGTGTAAGCGCAAATCTATTTTTTCGATCTGATCTGCATTGTGCAGTGAAGCCCGTTTAACGATGGTCCCCGCTAGCTCAACTGGCTCTAAATTGGCCACCGGAGTGATGGCACCGGTACGCCCCACCTGATAGGTCACTTCATTTAATATAGTACTTGCTTGTTCTGCCTGAAATTTATAGGCCAGTGCCCAGCGAGGGGCTTTCGCAGTATAGCCCAATTCATCCTGATGAAAAAGACTGTTTACTTTTATCACTACCCCATCGGTTTCATAAGGCAGTTCATGTCTTTTATGATCCCAATATTCTAAAAATTGAATAATCTCGTCAACATTCTTGCATAATTTGATTGTCTTCGGCACTTTAAAACCAAGTTTAGAGGCATACATCAAGGTGTCATAATGTGTCGAAAAAGGGTTATTCTCAGACACAACCTGATACAGCAAACAGTCTAGCGGTCTGCTGGCGACCTCAGCACTATCCTGCAATTTTAAACTTCCACTGGCTGTATTTCTTGGATTTCGGTATGGATCTTCTCCTGCTTCCAATCTGTCGGCGTTCATTTTTTCAAATCCTGCCAAGGGCAAAATAATTTCTCCTCGAATGTCAAATGACCTCAGCTCTCCGTCCTGTAACACCAATGGAATAGACCGTATGGTTTTAATATTAGCAGTAACCTCATCACCCATAAAACCATCTCCCCTGGTCACCGCTTTTTGAAAGACACCATCTTCGTAGCTTAAATTAATAGAGGCTCCATCATATTTTAATTCACAGGTATATTCCAGGTCGACACCTCCCAAAATTTTCTGAATCCTTGTCTCCCAATCCAAAATATCCTCTTTTGAATAGGAATTATCTAAGGAATACATTCTATTCTTATGCGTAACCGTATTGAAATTTTTGGTAACCGCTCCACCCACACGCTGGGTTGGCGAGTTGGCATCAAAGAACTCTGGATGCTTTAATTCTAATGCCTCAAGTTCTTTTAATTTAAGGTCAAATTCATAATCAGAGATGGTCGCTTCATCGAGCACATAATAGTTATAATTATGATTTCTAAGTACTTCTCTGAGTTCTTTAATCTTATTCTCAATTGCTGTCATTGACTGATACTGTATTTGGGAATTTAAAAATAGGCCTTTTTTTTATTTCCTCACATCACATATAAAAATCATAACAAAATATTCGAATCCTTATGTCACATAAGTTACTGAAAATGGACACTTTACACACATTTCTATGACTTTAGTCACATATTAAAAAAAAACCTCGCTCTATCTTTGTACTATAATTAATAAGACAAATATTATGAAGAAGTTAGTGATTTTAGGAGCCGGAACCGCCGGAACCATGATGTTGAATAAATTACACCACGAACTAGACAAAGAAGAATGGGAAATCACCATAGTTGATCAATATAAAACTCACTATTATCAACCTGGCTTCTTGTTCATCCCTTTTGGCATCTATAATAAAAGAGACGTTATCAAACCTAAATATGACTTTTTCCCTCCTGGTGTAAATGTCATCTTTAGTCCAATAGATAAAATTGTGGGAGAAGAAAATAAAGTGCTACTGGAAGATGGCAAGGTTCTTCAATATGACTTTTTGATCATAGCAACGGGTACAGAAACCAGACCTTCAGAAACTGAAGGGCTTCAGGATAAATTATGGTATAAAGACATTTTCGATTTCTATACTGTTGAAGGAGCCGTGGCGCTGCAGAAACGATTCAAAGATTGGGAAGGTGGAAAACTGGTGATGTGTATTCCCGAATTACCTTATAAATGTCCGGTAGCTCCAATAGAGTTTGTATGTCTGGCAGAAGCCTATTTTGCAGAAAAAGGTATGAGGGACAAAGTAGATATTACCTATGTGACTTTGATGTCTGGAGCGTTTACCAAACCTGTGGCATCCAAAGTACTGGGTGACCTGCTCGAAGAAAAAAACATCAAGGTTGAAGCTGATTTTTATTTAAGTCATGTAGACAATGACAACAAGAAGATCGTTTCATATGACGATCGTGAATTGGATTTTGACATTCTGACGATCGTACCTGTGAATATGGGTTCAGACATGATCGAGAGAAGTGGTCTGGGTGATGACATGAATTACGTACCTACTGATAAACACACCTTACAATCGAAGCAATTCGACAACATCTTTGTGATTGGTGATGCCGCCAACATACCCACTTCCAAAGCAGGTTCTGTGGCTCATTTTGCTGCTGAAATTTTGACAGAAAACATCCTTGCCGCAATGGAAGGAAGAGCCTTACCGGCAAAATTCGACGGACATGCCAATTGTTATATAGAAACCGGATACGGGAAAGGAGCTTTGATCGATTTTAATTATGAAACAGAACCATTGCCCGGAACATTTCCACTACCCGGTATTGGGCCCTTTGGACTATTGAAAAACACCAAAATGAATCACTATGGTAAAATTCTTTTCAGATGGATTTACTGGCACATCTTACTTAAAGGAAGAGAATTACCCATTGAAGCTGATATGACCATGGCCGGTAAAAAAAGAGTGAGCATATGAAAACGATAGCAGAAGATACAAATGTTCAAATGCAGATCGATGCACTTGATAAAAAGATGGACCTGATTTTGGGCTATGTGCAACAGCAAAATCTGCAAACCAAAATGGTAGAAGATCTTGTAAGCGACCTAAGTATTGTAGGGAAAGATGCCTATGATTCAACCGTAACAGAACTTGACAAAAGACAGGTTGAACTCGATCCTTCAGAATTGACAGGTCTTGCTGTATCCTTTTTAAGAAACGTAGGAAATATAAAAACTGTCATGGACACCTTAGAAATGGCCGTTGATCTAGGAAAAGAGGTAGGACCTATAGCAAACGAGGTGATCATTGATTTCACCAAACAGATGCACTCACTGGAGCAAAAGGGTTATTTTGATTTTATTCGAGAAATCGGACCAGTGATTGATAATGTGGTGAAAGGATTCAGTCCTCAAGACATTAAAGAACTTGCCAACAGCATCGTATCAATATTATCAATTGTGAAAGAAATGACACAACCGGAAGTACTGAATACCATGCAAAATGCTATCAAAGCTTTTAACAGTATGGAAACGGAAAGTGTTCCTTCATACTCCGTCTGGAAACTGATGAAGGAAATGAACAGTCCTGAAATGAAAAAGGCCTTGGGTTACGGAATCACATTTATGAAAAACGTATCGAAAGACGTCAACATTGAAAAATAAAAACAATTAATAAACTTAAATAGATATAGTATGGCTTTACAAACAATCGCAGGAGCACAGGTTAATGTTTCAGAGGAAGGATACCTTGAAAACATGAACGAATGGAATGAAAACATCGCAAAGGAAATAGCAGGTGAAATCGGAATTGAACTCACTGAAAAACACTTTGAAGTTTTGAATTATTTAAGAGAAAAAACAGAAGCAGGTGAATCACTGACAATTCGAAAAGTAGGTAAATCAGGAATCACTGATATCAAAGGCTTATATAAATTATTTCCTAAAGGGCCTTTGAAATATTCAGCCAGAATTGCAGGTATTCCAAAACCAGCCAGTTGTGTATAATAAGAACTAAGGATCATTAAAAACTAAATTATGAGTTCAGAAGAGAAAAAACCCCTTGAAAAAGTGTGTATCATCTGTGCCAAAGGATCTTTGGAAGATGTGTATGCCACTTTGGTAATGGCCAATGGAGCTGTCATGGAAGGAATTGAAACCAATGTATTCTTCACCTTCTTTGGCCTTGATGGCATTACCAAGGAACGAATGAATGGTCTGCATACGGCAACCACAGGTAACCCTGCCATGCGTATGCCAGGAGGATTGCCATTCCCGACCATGCTAGGTGGATTGCCTGGTGTTGAGGCAGGAGTGTCAAAAATGATGCGAAATCAAATGGAAGAATTAGATATGCCTCCGGTAGATGAATTCCTGGAAATGATTACAGCCGGTGGAGGCATGATCTATGCCTGTAAATTGGCCGTAGACATGTTTAAACTTGAAAAAGAAGATTTGCATGAAGAGGTTGATTCGATCATAACTATCGGGGATTTTTACGGTTTATGTGATGGAGATCGAACCCAGATCATATTTACTTAAAATGTAGATCAAATAACAATTCATTTAATTGTGAAAAAAAAGCGGATGAAATAATAATTTCATCCGCTTTTCTATAGGTTTTTATACTATTAATTCGCCTGTCTCGCTGCCTTACGCATTTCACGCTCTCTTTGATTTAGTTCTTTTCGCTGCTGCTTTCGCTGTTGTTCCTGTTCAGGTGTCAAATAATAATCAACCAATTGACCTTTATAATACAGGCTGTCACGATCGATTTCAGATTCATCTACATTTAATTCATCAGCCACTTGTAAGGCATATTTCTCCAATTCTGCCTCAGTAACCCAACCCCCTCCCAGGGACTTATAAAGTCCGATATAGGCGCTTAGTAAGCGCTGATAGTTTTCAGCATAACTCAAACGGGCCTCAAATTCCTGTCGTTGATTTTCGATCACCTCCAAATAACTTGTTACCCCTTGATAATATCGCGCTCGGGATAGGGAACTTGCATTTTCCGCTGCACCTAACTTATAATCATTGGCATCCAACTCATCCCTTAGAGTTTGTAAAGAAATAAGTGAATTATCCACCTCGAGCAAGGCGGTTAATACCGTATTCTCATAAGAAAAGAGTGACTGACGCGCAATTTCACGCTCGATATCAACTCTACGTACATTTTTGCCCCATTCAAACAAGGGTCCTAAAAGACTTGCACCGGCACTCCATCCCAATCCATTACTCAACAGGTTGGAAAGATCATTAGATCCTACCCCTAGGATGCCAGTAAGGCTAATCGCAGGAAATCTCATTGCCTGTGCAACACCGATTCTGGCGTTTTGAGCACGATATAGTTGAGCAGCCTCCATCACATCTGGCCTTCTTACCAATAGTTCAGAAGGAATCCCATGAGGAACCGAATCTGGAACCTGATACTCGATCAGTGTTTTGGGTGTAATAATACTACTAGGATTTTTCCCTAGTAAAATGCTTAAATTATTCTCAGCAAAACCTATCTCACGTTTAAAGGTAGGAACTGAAACCTGGGCAATTGCCTTTTGGATTTGTGCTTGGTTTACATCGATAATATGTGTGTAGCCCTCATCAAAACGGGCCTGGATAATCTGTAACGATGTGTCTCTCGATGCAAGTGTTTTCTCTGATATATCCAACCTGGTTTTATAATCCAACAATTGAAAATAATTGACTGCAACCTCACTGATCAAGGCAACTTCTATGGCTCTTTTGCCATAAAATGATGCCAAAAGTTCAGCCTGTGCAGCTTCATTACCCCTTCTGAATTTTCCCCAAAAATCTAATTCCCAATTCAAAGTAGCATTGGCCCCATAAGTTTCTAAATTCTGATCTAATGGCTGACCAAACAACTGATTTTGAACTGATGCACCTGCATCAACGCCAATCTTTGGTCCCATATCTGCCTTGTTAAACTTATAATTTGCTCTCGCTTGTTCTATTCTGCTTGCAGCTATTAATAGATTCCTGTTCTCTCGAAGTGCCGTATGAATTAATGTATCAAGTGTGGGGTCATTAAATATCTCCCACCACTTGAAATTTATAATACTATCAGTCTTTTCAGCGGTAAATCGAAATTCAACCGGAGTAGTGTCTTCAGGCTCTACATAGTTAGGGCCTACCTTACAGGAAACTACAAGCAACATCGTCATAATTCCCAGCGTACCGTATATAATTAGTTTCTTAGTCATTGCTTTCTGATGTTTTTTGTTCTAAGGCCAATGCCTTTTCACGTTGTTTTTCATAGCCAAATAATTTTCCGATTAGTACAAATAACATAGGATAAAGAAATACTCCCAGAAATGTAGCTATGGTCATTCCTCCTAGTAATGCCATTCCCATTACTTTACGAGCTTCAGCGCCAGATCCCGTGGCGACTACCAATGGTAATACCCCAAGAATAAAAGAGAAGGCCGTCATTAAAATCGGTCTAAAACGCGACCTCGCAGCTTCCATCGCCGAATCAAAAAGGTCCTTTCCTGCAGCAAACTCTTCGTTTGCAAATTCAATGATCAAGATGGCATTTTTTGCTGCCATACCTATCAACATCACAAAGGATACCTGTGCAAAGATGTTATTTTCAAAAGACGTACTAAAAAATCTTGAAACCCAGAGAAAGAACAAGGCTCCAAAAATGGCAAATGGAGTTCCCAATAATATGGACAATGGAAGTGACCAACTTTCATACTGTGCAGCCAGGATCAAGAATACAAAAACCAACGAAAAAATCAATATGGTTCCCAGGGATCCTGAAGCCTTTTTCTCCTGAAAGGACATGGCATTCCAACTGTAACTCATGTCGGATGGTAATGTTTCAGCTGCAACGCGCTCCAGCGCGTCCATCGCTTGGGACGAAGTGTATCCCGGAGCCGGGATCCCAGTCACTTCGACAGCTCTATATAAATTAAATCGGTTCGTATAATCCGGGCCATAAGCAGGTTCAATTTTCACAATTGTTCCCAAGGGCACCATATCTCCATCTTTATTCGGCACAAAGAATTTGTTTATCTGACTTTCATCCACACGATACTCGGGCTCAGCCTGAATATAGGTCTTGTAAAGCCGTCCAAATCGTGTAAAATCATTGACATAAGACCCTCCCATAAAAGACCCAATCGTCTGATAAAGATCATTTAATGAAACCCCTAATTTTAAGGCCTTCTCCTTATCAATATCCATATATCGCTGAGGCACAGTTGATTGAAAAGGTGTAAATGCATTATATACTTCAGGCTGTTCGGCCGCGGCTTTCACAAATTTCATTGCATTCTCCTGAAGATAATTCGCGTCATTACCTCCACGGTCCTGGATCATTATACTAAAACCTGATCCGTTACCCAGACCTGGAATCGCAGGTGGACCAAACGAAAATGCCTGAGCTCCTTTGATCTGAACTGCTAACTTGGCATTCAATTTCTCAATCACCTGTTTCGCCGTTAGATCACGCTCACTCCAATCCTTGAGGGATAGAAAAAAGAATCCGTTATTCGGTACCATAGACCCTGACAGCAAACTGTATCCTGTTGCAGTAGTTGTATACTCGATCTCTGGCATACTCATTAATATTTCCTCTATTTCTTCAGCAATCTCATCACTTCTTTGAATGGATGCGGCATTTGGAAGTTGCACATTCACATAGAAATAACCCATATCCTCCTCTGGAATAAATCCTCCGGGTACCAGTTTGAAAAATACACCTGCTGCCACCGTCATGATAAGGATAAAAGCCACACTTCGTTTGATCTTACGACTGATTATATTCGTAAAACTCATATAGCCTTCTGTGGAGTGCTCCATACCTTTGTTAAACTTTCCGAAAAACCAGCCTAATGGTCCTCCATAGGGCTTGGGTTCTTTCAATAAAACGGAACAAAGGGCAGGGCTCAACGTAAGGGCATTGACCGATGATACCAGCACCGAGACTACAATTGTGATCGCAAACTGTTGATATAAGATTCCGGTAATTCCCGCCATACCCGCAACGGGTACAAAAACAGCAACCAAAACTAGGGTAGTTGCAATAACCGGCGCGGTAACCTTTGCCATAGCTTCATTAGTAGCTTGCTTTGTGCTCATGCCTTTGGCAATATTCACCTGTACCGCTTCAACCACCACAATGGCATCATCCACTACGATACCAATTGCCAAGACCAAACCTAGCAAGGACAATACATTGATCGTAAATCCAAGCATGGGAAAAAATGCAAAGGCCCCAATCAGGGACACAGGAATCGCTAAGGTTGGAATAATGGTCGCCCGCCAGTCCTGAATAAAAATAAATACCACTAGAATTACCAATACCAGGGCGATAAAAAGAGTAACTATAATCTCTTCGATACCTGCGGTTATCGCTGTTGTGGTATCCAAAGAAAGGTCATACTTCATTCCTTCCGGGAAATTTTTTTCCAATTCATCCATCTGCCCGGTAATTGTCTTTACCAAGTCCACTGCATTGGCACCTGGAGCTTGATAAATGGCCACAATGGCACAAGTCTCCCTATTTAAACGAGCGCGCATATTATAGGTTTCCACTCCCAACTCAACAGTGGCAATATCACTTATCTTTACCTGAGACCCATCGGAATTTGTACGCACTACAATATCCTCAAAGGCTTTGGGAGAATTAAATCTTTCAGGAAGTCTTACGGTATACGTGAACTCGGTACCTGGCGGTGCCGGTTCAGCTCCAAATTTTCCACCGGGTACAATAATGTTTTGTTGGTTGATGGCATTCATAATCTCTGGAACAGCAATTCCAAGAGAGGCCAAACGATCCGGTTTTACCCAAATTCGCATCGAATAGTTTGCGGCACCCAATACATCAACACGGCCTACCCCCTTGGTCCTGGCCAGCTGATCTTTTATATTGATAAGCGCATAATTATTCAAAAATTCCTGATCGTATCTTCCATCTGATGTAAGCGTATATAATCCCACAAAATTCGGAAACGATTTCTGGGTTGTGATCCCGTATTTGGTCACCTCACTAGGAAGTTTAGCAGTGGCCGCAGAGACGCGGTTTTGTGCCAAAACGGTATTCATGTCTGGATCAGTTCCTACGTCAAATGAAATATCGATCACCATGGTTCCGTCATTGGAATTTGTCGATTTCATATAGATCATATTATCAACACCGTTGATCTCTTGTTCTAAGGGGGTCGCCACAGATTCTTCAACATTGATCGCATTTGCTCCTGTATAAGTGGCTCTTACCTGAACGATGGGAGGTGTAAAATTCGGATACTGCTCAACAGGAAGTCCTATAAGAGCAACTGTACCTACTATCACAATAACTATGGCGATTACCATAGCTACTATTGGACGACTAACAAAAAAATTACCTTTATCTCTAGCCATGTCCTTCTATTGTTTAGATACTAACTTGCTTTGGAACTCAGTAACATTTGGAACGATCTCCAAATCTTGCCTTGCCCTTTGCAGGCCTTCCATCAGTATTTTTTCATCAGCATTTAAACCTTCCTTGACTAGATAAAATTCTCCAATGGAACTACCTACCTCTATTCGTCGGCTCTCCAACTTATTCTCAGCGTTCACTACGTAGACCGAATACTGCCCCTGAAGTTCAAGCGCGCATTTCTGAGGAATCAGAATCGCATCATCAGCGCGGCTAAATCTAATTCTGATCCTAGCGAATTGACCTGGTCGAATCAAACGATCCGGATTTGGGAAAGTAGCTTGAACCAATATTGAACCTGTAGATGAATCAATATTTCTATCTATAAAATCGATCTTCCCATCTTCAGGAAACTCTTCTCCATCTGCTAAAATCAAGCGTAATCCAACATCTGAACTATCGGACCTTTCAATCTTTTGCTCTGTCCTAGAAATATATTCACGTGCAATTTTAAGATAATCATTCTCTGAAAGAAAGAATTGAAAACGTATATTTCTGAGCTGTGATACAGTATTCAAGATAACAGGGTTAGGATCCTTTCCAACAAATTCGCCTTCACGTGCATTGGTTTTACCAATTATTCCCTCAATAGGAGCATACATCTTGCAATAGCCCAAATTGATTTTTGCAATGTTCAAATTGGCTTTTGCTGCTTCTAAACTAGATATCGCCGCATCTCGTTTACTCACAGCCATATCAAGTTCCTGCTGGCTCACAGCTGACATGGCCGCTAGAGGTTCTATCCGGCGAAGATCACTTTCTGATTGAACAAGGACGGTTTGGGCTTCAGAAACTTTAGATTTTTCCGCCACCACTTTTTCTTGAAAAGGTTCTGGATCTATAGAATAAAGTAACTGCCCTTCTTGAACACGTTGTCCCTCATCAAAATGTATACCGGTTAGAAAACCCTCTACTCTGGCTCGGATTGGAATATCTTTTTCTCCATAAACCTGTCCTACAAACTCTTCATAAAGCGGAACCGATTCAGTTTTAATCTTATAAACCTCAAAAGGTTGGGGCGGCATTACAGGAGGTTTTTCATCCTTGCATGATAAAACGTTAAAAAAAATTAGTGTAAACAGTAAGTATACTTTTCTCATAGGGGTTATATTAAGTGCTAATGAAGAATAAAAGTAAAAAAAGAATTTCTCAATTCATTTGAAATCTCACTTTTCCTCAGATTATTTATCAAAAATAGCAATAAACAAACCCAATATCAAATTAATATGTCTGTAAAAAAAATGAAATCCTAATAATAGGCAAACCTTCTTACTTTCGAAATATATTTGGCCAAGCCCATGACCTGATGACTGTATCCATACTCATTGTCATACCATATATATAAAATAGCATGATCTCCTTCCTTTGATACGATCGTGGCGTGACTATCGTAAATGGCAGGCTCCAGTGTTCCAACGATATCAGCAGAAACCAGTTCATTACTTAAAGAGTATCTGATCTGTTCTACTAAATTGCCTTCAAGGGCATATTTTTTCATGATCGCATTGAGGTCTTCTTTTGAGGTATGACTTTGAAGATTCAAATTTAAAATAGCCAAAGAACCATTTGGCACTGGCACACGAATTGCATTTGAAGTCAATTTACCACTTAACTCCGGCACAGCTTTTGAAACTGCTTTCCCGGCACCTGTTTCTGTAATCACCATATTCAAGGCTGCCGCCCTTCCTCTGCGATACTTTTTATGCATATTATCAACGAGGTTTTGATCGTTGGTATAGGCATGAATTGTCTCTATATGTCCATGTTTTACTCCCAGAGTGTCATTGATCACTTTTAGAACAGGTGTAATAGCATTTGTTGTACAGGATGCCGCTGAAAATATTCTATGCTCATCCGGATCAAACTTATTTTGATTCACACCATAAACGATATTAGGCACATCTCCTGTTCCTGGAGCCGTAAGTAATACCTTATCAACTCCCTTGGCCTCCAAATGTCTCGAAAGATCCTCCTTACTTCTAAAAGCTCCAGTATTATCGATGACCAAAGCCTCCTTTATTCCAAACGATAGATAATCCGGATCTTCAGGCCGATTCGCTGAAATAACAAACACCGGCGTTCCGTTAATTATTAAGGCCTGTTGATCTGCATCAACTTTTACTGATCCCTTAAAATAGCCATGAACCGAATCTTTTCGCAACATGGAGGCCCTTTTCTCAAGTACCTCCTTGGTAATCTCACCTCTGGTCACGATAGCCCTTAGTCTCATTTGCACACCTTTTCCTGTTCGTGACATCAGTTCCCTGGCCAGGAGCCGTCCAATTCGACCAA
>CAYQPI010000202.1:0-3142 GCA_964419405.1 uncultured Flavobacteriaceae bacterium | reverse complement strand
TGCACGTTTTTTAGAGAACAAAAAGTTAGACCGAAACTTGCCGCAACAGGTTCAAGAAACTACCGGTGGGCAATTTCCTTTTGCTACAGTTTTGAGTTGTATCGATTCAAGAATTCCGGTAGAAACAATTTTTGACCAGGGCATAGGTGATCTATTTAGCGTACGTATTGCCGGTAATTTTGTTAATGACGATATTTTAGGTAGTATGGAGTTTGCCTGTAAACTTGCAGGATCGAAAGTGCTGGTTGTTATGGGCCATACTGCTTGTGGTGCTGTGAAAGGTGCATGTGACAGTGCAGAACTGGGGAAACTTACAGGTATGTTGGATAAATTGAAACCTGCCGTGAATGCGGTCGAAAATCCAACAGATCCTTCTGAAAGAACATCTGCAAACGCTGATTTTGTGAATGAAGTAGCTGCTAAGAATGTGGCCTTGACGATTGAGGCTATAAGAAGCGGAAGCGAGGTACTTGCCGAGATGGAGGCACAGGGTGAAATTCAAATTGTAGGAGCTATGTATGACGTAGCTACCGGAGTTGTGAGCTTCTAGAAAAGTAGAAACTATAGTAGTAAGAAAGGCCCAAATAGTTGGGCCTTTTTTTATGCCTTTTATTAACGCTGATTGACCCAGGTCATTGCATTTGTAGGTTCTTGTATATAATTTCATGATTCTTATAATACCAGTATCATGCAAACAAATATCAGTACATCTTCGTTGCATCCAGAAGATGCAAAAAAAGTATTTAGAAAATTAGGAACCTGTTCAAGAACTTTTGCCTATCTCTTAGATCGCGAATTTGATAACCTGATGGAAGTCGAGGAACGTGCCGTTGATTCTTTGGCCGGAGGCATTATGCAGGAAGGGTATCAGTGTGGTATGTTATGGGGTGCTTCACTTGCGGTGGGAGCAGAGGCCTATAAGACCTGTACACATACCTCTCAGGCTATTATTGTCGCCATTGATGCCACCAGAAGTTTAATGGAAAATTTTGTTGCCCAGGAGCGTACAAGTCAGTGTCGAGAAATAACCGATTGCAATTTTAAAAATAACCTGAGTTTTGCGAAGTATATGATTAGCGGCAGGTTTTTACATTGTTTCCGAATGGCCGAAGACTGGGCTCCGAAAGCGGTGGAAACAGCCCGAGAATCATTGGCATCTAAGCCTTATAATTTTAATTTTTCTATGAGTTGTGCCACAGAGGTTGCAAGAAAAATGGGCGCATCAGATAAAGAAGCAATAATGGTTGCGGGCTTTGCAGGAGGTCTTGGTTTATCTGGTAGCGGTTGTGGAGCTTTGGGTGCCGCTATTTGGATGCATGCCCTGGACTGGTGCCGTAAGAACAAGAATGGAAGTGCTTTAAAAAACACACATGCGGCTGAACTTCTCTCTTCATTTTTAGAACGGTATAAAGGTGATTTGACATGTGAACATATTTGTAATAGACATTTTTTTAATGTTGATGAGCATACCACATTCCTGATGCAAGGTGGTTGCCGAAATTTAATCGCTGATCTCAGCACTTCGTAAATAGCTGACTATCTGTACTTTTTGATTTGCGTACAGGTTAAGAATTTTATTGGCGTTTTATTTCACTTAAAATAAATGATCTTGTTGATTTTTTTTAATAGCTTTAGCATTCATATTTGTTGAAGTAGCCTCCCCTATAATGTCGAAGGATTGAACAATTTGATAGCTGAATGGCTATTGGATTGTGATAAGTATGGTCTTTTTTGAATCGATGGCCTATTTGGTGTGTATTCCAAATAAATTGGCTTTTTTACGGAAAACCATAAATATATTCTATCGACAGTTATTTAATTTACTGAACGTTAAAAGGCGGCACTTATAGAGATATTTATAGATCTATTTTAGCGATGGGACCCGCTGGGGCGAAGCCGTAACATGTTCGCATAAATTTTAGTAGTTGTTGGAATTGAATAGTATCGACTGGATTGGGTTTGCAGGAGTTTTTCAGATCCTGCTGGCCTATGTTCTGAATGTCAGAAATCTTGTTAAGAAAGGAGATCTCAGTTATATTCTATTGAATTTGACAGGAGCGTCATTGGCCTGTCTCGCCTCCTATTTGATGAATTACTGGCCTTTTATTTTATTAGAAGGAATTTGGGCCTTTGTGTCATTATTGGCTTTGTTCTCCTATTTTAAGAAAGTCTGAATCATATGATAATAGTTGATATAGTGAATCTCTTGACAGGAATGAATCAGAAACGAATTTTTGTTTGCTGTACCATCCTGTTTGGGAGCTTGCTTTTTTCTGAAGCCAACTATGCTCAGCAGAGGGAGACCGGTATCGCTTCTTTTTACAATGATCAATTGCAAGGCAGGCTCACCGCCAGCGGAGAGGTGTATGATACAATTAAAATGACTGGGGCACATCGCAGCCTTCCGTTTTCAACAAAAGTAAAGGTAACCCATCTCGAAAATAAAAAATCAGTGTTTGTGATCATCAATGACCGTGGTCCTTTTGTAGAAGATAGGTTAATAGATTTATCGAAAGCAGCAGCAAAAGAACTTGATTTTTTGGATAAAGGATTGGCAGAGGTTTCTATTGAAATAATTGAAAAAGAATAGATGAAAATATCAAGAATTAAATACTTTTGACCATTATAAATTAAAAGAATTGAAATGAAGAAGTTTTTGATGTTTCTGATGTGTTTGTCTAGTGTTGTTGCCTTTTCTCAGAGCTTGAAAAAGAAAAAGAATACCGGTACTTTTTTTCAGGAGTTGTATACGGTTGACAAAAGCACCAAAGAAAAACATGGTAGCTATTTAAAAATTGGTAAAAAAACACAAGATACCTTGGCTTATGGAACTTATGATCAGGGTAAAAAATCTGGAGTATGGTCCTTTAGAGGAAGAAATAACAGCCAGTATATGGAGTATGATTTTGATCAAAAGAAGCTCATCAATTTTTATGGAACCAGCCATAACAAGGATTCTGTTAAGGTGACTGTTGGAGGGGTTAAAAAAATGGCTATAGTAGATCATCCTGCCATGTATATTGGTTTTAAGGATGAAATGGGAAGGGTTATTAAGTATCATATTAAACCACCTGTCAGCTTTTTTGATAAGGGAGCCAGCGGCATGGTCTTGTCATCTTTTGAGATAAACGAATCTGGGGAG
>CAYQPI010000201.1:0-5973 GCA_964419405.1 uncultured Flavobacteriaceae bacterium | reverse complement strand
GTAAAGCATCTTCTTTAGAAACAAATCGTGCAGGAATGCTTAAAATATTGGCATCATTATGTTGTCTAGCCAGTGCCACTAATTCATCGTTCCAACAAAGCGCAGCGCGAATTTTCTGGTGATGATTTGCCGTCATCGCAGTTCCATTGCCACTGCCACAAATAATAATACCTAAATCAGCATTTCCGCTTGCAACTGACTCAGCAACAGGATGTATGGTATCAGGATAATCCATACTCTGGTCATCGTTGGTACCAAAATTTTCAACCTCAATTCCGTTTTGCTTTAAATAATTAACAATTTCAAATTTATATTCCGTTCCGGCGTGATCATTACCAATAGCTAGTTTCATAAATGTATTTTTACGCAAAATTAAACTTATTCAAGTAATAAACATAAAAATAATGCATTGTTAATTAATGTTTACATATTACTGAGCAGTAGTTAATTAGAAAATATTAGAATTGTTAATTAAATACGATGTAATTCTTATAAATATATTTTGTTGAATCATCTTAATTATCTAATGCCGAAAACAAATAAAACAAACAAATTTAATTGTGAGAATTTCACTTCAATTTATTAACACTAATTAACATTATTATTAGCAAAATTATTTATTTATTTTTCAGTTTAAATTAGTGAATAGCTTCTTTGAAAAATGTGTATAAGTATTAAATGAAATTGATTTTTAAGCTTTTAGTTTTTTATAAGATGTTAATAGTTTTTTAAAAATGATAAATCATAATTTTATCTACACTTTTTATTGTGGGTATTAACATACTATAATAACAATCATTTCTTTTTTTAAATTTTAAATAAAAACTATTAATAATAGTATACTTGTTAATAACAAGAAGAAAATAAGGTTTAAAGTTTTTCTGAAGCTAATTTGAAATCTAAGGGAGTAGTTTGAGTTGTTTGAGAACATTCTACTTTCTGAAATGTATAATCGATACTTTTTTTAGCCGCAAAAATACTGAGGGCAAAAATTAAAATACAGAGAATGATTATTTTAACAACTGGTTTCATATACTTTATAGACGAGACAAAATCGAATATGTTACAAAAATGTTAAATTTCTTAAAAAAATTATGATATAATAAACCGAATTGCATTAGGAATTAGCCGTATAATAAGGTCTCCAGAGCCAATTAATTCGCCATCTGCCTGAATAAATGAAGTAGTATTTTTTTCAATATTTATATGATTTTCTCTAAAACATTGAGATTCTTTCAATTTATTGATTCCTCCAAAGTATAGTTTTAGTATATGTCGAAGTACAGTTCGTCTCTTGATCTTAGAAATTAAGGTGATATCAAAATAACCACTTTTATGTCGATCATAATGAGTTAATTGCATACCTGATCCTGAATACTTACAAAGACCAATACTGATTAGAAACATATTGGACTTATATGTTTTTTTGGAAGTTTTTAAAATGAATTTAGATGGTTTATAGGAATTTAGGGCTGCCAGAGCTGCAACTATATACGTAAATGAGCCCCAGTTTTCATAAGTATCGATGTTTTTTACTACAAAAGCATCGAATCCGATACCAGCTGTATTGACAAAATAAATATCTTCTTTAGTATTCTTTAATGATATTTTTCCAATATCCTGATATATAGTATGATTCTTAGTGATTGTTTGAATGGCCCTGTTTGGTTTTGATGAAATACCATAGGTTTTTACCCAGTCATTTCCGGTTCCTGATGGAATTACTGCTATTGTTATCACATTTGACGGAACAATAGTTTGTTTCATGATTCCATTGACCATATAGTGTAAGGTGCCATCACCACCAATACAAATGAATTTTCGGTACCCCTTTTCAATCGCTTTTTGAACTAAGATCTCTTCGTGTTGTGGGTAAGCCGTACAAATGAATTCATGAGCCAACTGATAGGCTGATAATGTTTTTTGTATTGATGATTTACTCTCTTTTTTCTTTCCTATACCAGATGCAGGATTAAAAATAGTATACCAAACGTCCTTCATTTATAATTGATTCAATGATTGCAAATTACAATTTGTTTTTAATTAAGGATTTTAGAATTGATTGAGATTATAATACGTATTTTTAAAAACTAGAAACAAAGAATAAATGTCAAGAAAGAGAAATAGAATTTACAAGAAAAAAGGAAAAGTTATTAAGGATTTGACCAAAAGGATCTTACAGGTTTTTAATAAGAATTCCAATAAATTATTGAATTATAAGCAGATTGCAGCCAAATTAGAAATTTCTGATGCTCATGGACGTAATCAGATAATTAAAAAGCTTCAGGACCTTAAAGCCCAGGAACGGATTGAAGAGGTAGAAAGAGGAAAATTTATATTGGTACCTCAAAGTCATTACCACCAGGGAATTGTCGAAGTCACTTCAAGAGGGAATGCCTATGTGGTTTGTGAAGATTTAGAACATGATATCTATATCCCTTCGAGAAACCTGAATCAAGCTTTAAATAATGATTTGGTAAAGGTTTATGTATACAAGAGAAAAAAGAACAAGAAGCAGGAAGGTGATATAGTTGAAATACTTGAAAGGTCGAAAACAGATTTTGTAGGAGTATTGCAGAAAAGTAAATCTTTTGGTTTTGTTGTCCCGGATGATCCGAAAATGTATGCCGATATTTTTGTATCTCCTGATCAACTCGCTGAAGCGGAAGATGGAGATAAGGTGTTGGCCAGAATTACTGATTGGCCCAATAATTCAAAGAACCCTTTTGGACAGGTCATGCAGGTATTAGGAAAACCCGGTGATCACGATACCGAAATTCATTCTATATTATTGGAATACGGATTGCCTTACACGTTTCCTGAAGAAGTTGAAGCCTATGCTTCTCATATTCCTATAGAAATTACAGAAGAGGAAATTGGTAAAAGAAGGGATATGAGAGAAGATCTTACTTTTACAATTGATCCCAAAGATGCCAAGGATTTTGATGATGCCTTATCATTTAAGATTTTAGAAGATGGTAATTTTGAAATTGGCGTACATATAGCTGATGTATCCCATTATGTAAAGGAAAAAACAGTACTCGAAGAAGAAGCTTACGAACGTGCCACTTCGGTATATCTTGTGGATAGGGTAGTGCCAATGTTACCGGAAATTTTATCCAATAATGTATGTTCCTTACGGCCAAATGAGGAAAAACTTACTTTTTCGGTGGTATTTAAAATGAATGATAAAGGCCATGTTTTGGATACCTGGTTTGGGAGAACGGTAATTTATTCTGACAAGAGATTTGCATATGAAGATGCTCAGGAAATAATTGAAGGGAATGAATCTGATGTTAAGCAAACTATCAAGGAAGCCATACTTACCTTAGACAGGCTTGCAAAAAAAATAAGAAAACAGCGGATGTCTCATGGTGCTATTTCGTTTGATAAGACGGAGGTAAGATTTAATTTGGATGAAAATGCCAACCCTATTGGAGTGTTTGTAAAAGAATCTAAAGATGCCAACAAACTAATAGAAGAGTTTATGTTATTGGCCAACAGAAAGGTAGCAGAATTTATTGGCAAGAAAAAGAAGACTTTTGTTTATAGAATCCACGACGAACCAAATATCGATAAATTAGCACTGCTACAAGGAATCATCTCTAAATTTGGGTACAGAATAGATACAAAATCAAGAGAGTCTACTTCTGATTCATTGAATCAATTGCTATCAGATGTTCACGGTAAAGCCGAATCCAATATGATTGAAACCTTAACCATCAGATCAATGAGTAAGGCCATTTATACTACTGAGAACATTGGTCATTATGGATTGGCATTTGATTATTATACGCATTTTACATCACCCATTAGGAGGTACCCGGATGTTATGGCACACCGTTTGCTACAGCATTATTTAGATGGCGGTGATTCTGTGAAAGCAGAAAAGTATGAAGAACGGTGTAAACATTCTTCAGAAAGAGAATTTATGGCCAGCAAGGCTGAACGAGATTCTATCAAATATATGCAAGTGAAATATATGCAGGATCATCAGGATCAGGAATTTGAAGGTGTAATTTCTGGAGTGACCGAATGGGGAATTTATGTTGAAATAATTGAGAATAAATGTGAGGGAATGGTCAGAATAAAAGATATTAGAAGTGATTATTTTATTTTCGATGAAAAACAATATGCCTTGATTGGTCAGGCTGATAAGAGGATGTACCAGCTAGGTGATCAGGTTACAGTTACTGTTAAAAATACCGATTTAGAAAGAAAACATCTTGATTTTAATTTGGTTGAAGAGTAGGTGTAACAAACTCGTTCTGCGAATGTCTAATAGGTAGCGTTTAAGAATAACATGAATAGTTTGAATAATTAAAAATAAAGAATATGAAAAGAGTGTTTTTTGCCCTGTTGTTAGTGACTAGTTTTGGTTTTGCTCAAGAAAAGGTCACTATGAATCTCGGAGATTTCCACAGTTTGAAAACCTATAGGGGTTTACAAGTCGAATTGATCAAAAGTGATGAAGCAAAGGTGATAATTGATGGGAACAGATCTTCTGAAGTAACTGTAAAAAATAGTAATGGTACCCTGAGAATTTCAATGAGTATTACCCATACGTTTTCAGCTGATGATGTGATGGTATACTTATATTATAAGGATGAAATAAAGTTGATTGATGCCAATGAAGGATCGCATATCTATTCTGACGATGTATTTAAACAGTCAAAAATTACGTTAAAAGCTCAGGAGGCAGGTCATATAAAACTTGAACTGGATACCGATGAGTTAGAAGTTTCATCTGTAACAGGAGGTGAGGTAAAAGTAGAAGGAACCTCAAAAAATCAGCAGGTAAAAACCAATACAGGAGGAATATATAAAGGAGCCAGATTAGATTCTGATACTGCCGTAGTGTCGGCAAATACAGGAGGATTGGCAGATGTAAAAGCGTCAAAATTGATTGATGCCAAGGCCAGTACTGGAGGTGTTATCAGCATTAAAGGTGAACCAGAAGAATTAAAGAAAAGTGAGTCACTAGGCGGATATGTGCGACAATAGTTTATAAATAAGAATTTAATTATTAACTTTGTGGACTAAATGATAAAATAATGATGTTACAGACGATTTTTTTAGGTTTTGTTGGTCCATGGCAATGGATTATCATCGGTTTAGCCATTTTACTACTTTTTGGAGGTAAGAAACTACCTGAATTGATGAAAGGATTAGGAACGGGCATTAAAGAGTTTAAGAATGCCACGAATGAGGAAGAAGAAGCTCAAAAAGCAAAAGAGAAAAAATAATTCCTTTATTACAGATAAAAAAACCTCAAATAGACATATTTGAGGTTTTTCTTTTTTAGACCTTACTGAATCATTTATTTCTTTTTCTTATTGTCAATCTCATTGATTTTATTTGCTGCCAATAAAGAGGCGGTCATATCATTCAACATATTACTTGCTGCAGTTGGATTGTTAGGCAGCAAAATTAAATTTGAACTGCTATCTGCTCCAATGGATTGTAAGGTATCATAATGTTGAGTGATTACGATTAAAGCTGACGCTTCCTGAGGATTGATTCCAGCATTGTTAAGTGTATCCACACTTTCTTCCAGACCTTTAGCTATTTCTCTTCTTTGATCTGCAATACCTTTACCCTGCAGACGTTTACTTTCAGCTTCCGCTTTAGCTCTTTCAACAATTAATATTCTTTGAGCATCTCCTTCATGCTGGGCTGCTAATTTCTCTCTTTCAGCGGCATTGATACGGTTCATGGCCTCTTTCACTGAAGCGTCTGGATCTATATCGGTTACCAGCGCTTTTATGATATCATACCCATATTCTAACATGGCCTCCTTTAAATCTCTTTTAACGGCAAAAGCCACGTCATCTTTCTTTTCAAAAACATCATCGAGAATCATCTTAGGAATCTCAGCTCTAACAAGATCAAAAATATAAGCTGTTAATTGTTCATGTGGATTTTGTAATTTGTAATAAGCATCATATACCTTATCGCGTAAGATCTGATACT
>CAYQPI010000200.1:0-2095 GCA_964419405.1 uncultured Flavobacteriaceae bacterium | reverse complement strand
GGTCCTTCCTTTTCGTACTAATTGTTGAATAGTTGGCATTCTATTTTATAAAATTTTAATTTTAGTTCTCTTTGTTTTTTAAGAGTTTGCAAATGTATGACTTTTTATTCGTTATTCAAACTATAAATTATTGATTTTTTTGGCTTTACAGATTGTCCTGCTAGGAATACGATCAAGGCTTATGTAAATTACTGTTTCATGACGCCATCATTTTATGAGAGAACCGATGAAAAGTTCATTCCAATCCCGAATCGATTCACCTTAAATATTAGCGACTTTTCCATTTGTAAATCGCTAAAATTAATGGATATTTAAAGCTCAATTAAGGCCCTTTTGAAAAACAGACGTACACCATATATATATATACTATTTTTTTTCACCTCCATCTCAGGTCTCTTTTCACAGAATTACGGCCTGGAAATAAGAACGAATTTCAAAGGCGAAAAAGATTATTCACATTTAACTCAGATCAAAAAAAATATTCAGTCAGCAGATTCCATAAATAAAGAAGTCTCTCATCATATTGATCAACTTGAATTAAAAGGCTTTCTTCAGGTCAGTATTGACAGCTTAACAACAACCGACTCCACCTCCATCGTCTATCTGAATCCCGGCCCTCGTCTAGAAATTATACGTATTTACTACGACCATATTCCAAATCACATTCTTACAGAGAAACAATTAAGACCACATGTAGCAGCAGTCAATGACAGGTATTTCACCATACCTTTTATCGATATACAAAAAACGATGAACATACTGGTCAACACTTTTGAAAACGACGGAGACTCCTTTATTCGTGTCTCACTTGTTCAAATACGCTTAGAGGAGAACCAGGCGATCGGGCGTCTTAGGTTAGAAAGAAATACTGAAAGACATATAGACAAGGTCATCGTAAAAGGATATGAAAACTTTCCTAAAAACTTTATCGATCATGAATTGAATCTTAAAATTGGAACCGTGTTTAACCGAGAAAAAATAAAGCTCGCATCCAGGGCGGTCAACAACCTTTCATTTGTCAGTGAAAGAAAAGGAGCAGAAGTTTTATTTACCAACGACTCAACGATCATCTATTTATTTCTTGACAAAAAAAAATCCAATCAATTTGATGGAATTGTTGGATTCGCTTCTAAAGAAGATGGAGATGGCATAGAATTTAACGGTTATCTCGATCTGGCCATTAACAATGTGTTTAATTCAGGTGAAACGATCGCTCTCTATTGGAAGAACAACGGGGGGAACAGACAACGGTTTTATGTAGCGGCCGAGATTCCATATATATTCAACCTTCCTTTGACCCCAAAGGGCAATTTTGAACTGTATAGACAAGATTCCACCTTTAACAATATCAGATTAAACCTAAGCCTGCTTTACAACATAGCCGGTAAGGGTCAATTCGCCGCTGAGTTGAGCAGCGAAAATTCCAATGATCTTCTTGATGGAAGTGCTGCTGGTGTACGCTCATATTCAAATTTGTTTTATGGACTTAGCTATCAGTATGCCAAGCTATCGGCAAATCGCTTATTCCCGGTAAAATTCAATATTGCGCTTACTGCGCTTTTCGGAACTCGTAAAGCAGAAACAGAAACAACAAGTCAATCCAAATTCATGTTTGGTGCACACTACCTATACAGTATTAATCGCAGGAATTATTTATTTATTCAAAACAGCAGTGGCCTATTAAATTCTAATGATTATTTAGAGAATGAACTCTTTAGGATTGGAGGGATAAACAACTTGAGAGGTGTCAATGAAGAAAGCATCTTTTCTTCAGGTTTTTCAATTTTCAATTTTGAATACAGATTTAAACCGAATGAGACAAGCTATCTGTATACCATTACCGATTTTGCCTATGCAGAAAACAAATTAATTAGTGAAAACACCAACATTATCAGCCTCGGACTGGGCTATGCATTCAAAACTAAAGCTGGGGTACTTAATCTAAGTTATGCAAATGGTAAATTTAATGATAGTCCATTCAGCTTCAACAATTCAAAAGTTCATGTCAAAATCATAAGTAATTTTTAACACAACGCAACCAATATAAATTTTCTCATCCTATTAGTAGAAACGCCATTCTTCTTAACAAAGCGTT
>CAYQPI010000199.1:0-2382 GCA_964419405.1 uncultured Flavobacteriaceae bacterium | reverse complement strand
CCCAGGTTTGAAAATATAGGTGGCATGTGCCTGAAGTCCAAACAGCGGTTTCTGCTCTGAAACAACCCCTCCATAGAAATTATCATTATCACCAAAAAACCAAGTCGAAAAATGACTTTCCAACACCAGTTTGTCTTTTATGGTATACGACCCTGCTAGCGCCGCTTTCACGGCCCATCTATTGCCTCCTAAATTAATCAATTTTTCCGGTTCATATTGCCCCACAGGAACCTTAAACCTTAAAGAGACACCTAATTTAAAATCATGTTGTTTTGTCTTGAAAAAGTCCTGAGGCTTCAGGGCATCAACCCCAATTAATATCATGGAAACACGAACTAAGGGGTCTCCAAACCCATTTTTTGTCGTAGAAGCCTCTTCTCCCTCGAGCAAAGCTTCATAATCTGCAAGGGCATAGGGAACTACTACATCAAACTTGGTCAGGCGATTCAAAAACTTAAAACTTCTGAAATAACCAAGACCAATAACACTTATTCTTGAATTTAAATCTTCGATCGGAAGGGTATTATCTAATAATATCTCTCCGGTAGAATAACCGTATGAAGCAATGCCTATATTACCTCCTATCGGTATGGCAGATAAGAATCCAGGTTCAAGGTCTTGAGACTGTATTTGCTTACTAGTGAAAACAAAAAAAACACATAGAATGATCAGTAAGCGCCCTCTATTGACAAAAGCTAACATCTGCTTCATTCCATGTGTTTTTCTAATAATTATCACTTATCCCTGCTTCAACCAGAGACGTTTAAGCAAGCTAATCAGTTGACTTTTATCTCAATTTGAGTGAATTTTAAGGTTTAATTCCAGGTAATATCAGCATCAAGCTTGACAGAATTTATGGAGAAACCGTAATTTTCTCTAATGAAATTGCCATAGCCTCTGCATAGGTAAGTATGAGTACTTCACCGATTTTCAATTGGGTAATAAGGTCTTCATCTTCCATTGGGATGGATACATAGTTCCCATTTGGACCTTTTACAGTAGCGATCATATTTGGTCTGTTTAAAACCTCAATTGTCACAACTGCTTTGGCAATCGCTCCAACTACGGCCGCAGGATCCATTCCTTCAGGGGCTTTTCCTCCTTCTGCCATCATTTGCAGTGGTTCTGCTATTTCTTCTGGTGTAGGATCTCTGAATTCTGCCTTGATATATGTATAATAATCAAATTGCATCACGTCATCAACTGCAATTTCATCGAAGCGTTCAACCTCCTCGCCGGCTGTGAGTGTCACCAGACCTCCTTCTTTACTCATCAAGGTGATTTCTCGTGTTTCTTTGTTGATCTCTGTCACCGTTCCTTGCATCGTAACCTGCTCAGCCTTTTCTCTTGGAGCTCTTCTCTCTTTAGTTTCCTGTGCAATAGACACTGAACTGCACAATAGCATTAAAGCAATACTAAGCAGACTAATTTTAATTAATTTCATTCTATTTTTTATTAAGGTTTGTAAAGCACTAATATACTTTTTTTCGCTCATTTCGCAGATATCTTTTAGCTACAAAATCCTTCCCTCATTGCCTATTTTTCATAACTGTCACCAACATCCATCTCACATAATTCAATCAGTACTTCTGAGATCTTTTCTGTTACTGCCGTAAAGAAAATTTCTCCTTTTTCTCTGGAAGCTAGTTTCGGATTGCCAATTCCTGTATCTGCCGTCGCCTTTGACCATTTTCGTTCTGTCCACAACCAGTTTTCTGAAAAGGAATTGATTTTTTGTTTTCTCTCTTTTCCTTCTCCCCATTTTTCTCTGGGCAATACCAGTTCTGGCTTCAAGTAAAGCAATAAGCTGGTTTCCATTTCTTCAGCGTGATCACCATCTAGTTCAAAAAAAGATGCTCTATCCATGGCCTGAAACCAATTGGAGGTCGCAAGAAACATCTTCGGAAATTCAAGTCCAAGCTCTCTAAGCATGGTTTTAAAATCATTTCCTCCATGACTGTTAAAGATCAATAATTTATGTATTCCCTGTCGATTGAGAACAGTGATCACGTCTCTTAGAATCGCCAACTGAGTTGAAGGATTTAAATTAATATCGAGATAAATATCGCTTTGCCCGGTATTAACTCCAAAGGGAATAGTTGGTAGCACTGTTAATTTTGCTCCTTTCTCCCAAGCCAATCTAGCCGATTCTGCAGCTAAAAAATCAGACTCAATATTGTCAGTGGCATAGGGTAAATGATAATTATGGGCTTCTGTGGCACCCCATGGCAGGATAGCAAGTTCTATCTTTTCATCCTTTAAATGTTCCCAGTTTGTTTCGGCTAAAATATAAGGTCTCATAAGCTGCGTTTTATAGTGTTAATATACAGCTATTTCATGAAATCAATGTCGGAAAAACTCCATCCCTAGAGTAGCCCTGTT
>CAYQPI010000198.1:0-16126 GCA_964419405.1 uncultured Flavobacteriaceae bacterium | reverse complement strand
GATAATTCAAGTAATCGGAGTTAGTGGTTGTGGTAAAAGTACCATTGCAAGAACCCTTTCCAATGCGTTGGGGATTCCTTATTATGATGCAGATGATTACCATCCCAAAGAGAATGTTGAAAAAATGAGTAGGGGACAAGCACTGACCGATGATGACAGAGCGTCTTGGCTGGCGATTCTTTCAGATAATTTAAAACGATGGGAACAAGAAGAGGGGGCCGTATTGGCCTGTTCTGCCCTTAAAGAGAAATATAGAAAAGTTCTTTCTAAAGGATTAAAGGAATGTCACTGGGTCTTTTTGTCTGGAGATTATGATTTGATCTATGACAGGATGAGCAAAAGAAAAGGGCATTATATGAGTGAGTCCTTATTAAAATCTCAATTTGAGGCCTTGGAGGTGCCTTTATATGGGATACATATTGATATTAGAAAATCTCCTGAGGAGATCACAAAAATTATAAAAACAAAGCTATGAGCAAGGTAAAAAGTGAATTTGGCGTTTTCGGTCTTGGCGTAATGGGAAGTAGTATTAGTTTAAATATTGCTGACAAAGGTTATGAATTGTCTGTTTTTAACAGAGCGGAAGGTGAAGAAGCACATGTAGTAGAGGAGTTTTTAGAAGCCAACAAACATTTGAAGAATATTCAAGGTTTTACAGATTTGGATGCTTTTATAGAATCAATGGCAAGGCCAAGGAAGATTCTGGTCATGATCAAAGCCGGGCCAACCGTAGATTTGGTGTTAAATAATCTAGTGCCAAAACTCTCCAAAGGGGACGTGATAATAGATGGAGGGAACAGTCATTACCTAAATACAAAAAAACGCTTTGATTTCTGTGAGTCTTATGGTGTAGAATTTGTTGGAGCCGGAATATCCGGAGGAGAAGAAGGAGCTAGAAGAGGACCTTCGATCATGCCTGGTGGATCAGCGGAAAGCTATTCTAAGGTTTCATCAGTATTAGAGTCAATTGCTGCCAATGATGATTTTGGTCAAACGTGCTGCACCTATATAGGTCCTGAAGGGTCAGGACATTTTATAAAGATGGTACACAATGGTATTGAATATGTTGAAATGCAATTGCTGGCAGAGTTGTATAGCATGTTATCAGCTTCCCATTCTAATGAAGAAATTGCCGGTGTTTTTGAGCAATGGAATACAGGAGATTTGTCTAGTTATTTACTTGAGATCAGTATTCAAATCTTAAGAAAGAAGGAAGATGATGGCTATTTACTGGATAGAATTCTTGATAAAGCTGGAAATAAAGGAACTGGTTCGTGGTCAAGCAAGGCAGCCTTCGATATGGGGATCCCTAACACGATGATGTCATCAGCAGTGTTTGCAAGATATATCTCATCATTTAAAGAAAGAAGAGTAGCTTTGTCAGGTAAGTTAAGGGCTAGGAACACTACTTCTGCTTTACCCGATATTGACAGTATTAAAAGAGCCTATGCCATGGCTCGATTGTTAAATCATCAGCAAGGGTTTAAATTGATGGAATTGGCTTCTGACAATTACAACTGGTCGTTAAATTTTTCGGAAATTGCTCGAATCTGGTCAAATGGATGTATCATAAAATCTCATTTAATTAATCAACTTCATGAGGCTTTTAAAAGCAAGAATGATTTATTGGATATGGATTTTATTTTTACGGAGCTTAGCAAAGACGAAGAAGCCTTAAAGGACGTTTTAAGGTATGGTATTGACGTGGGAATTTCCTTGCATTGTTTTACAGCAGGATATTACTATTGGGTGGATATGACAACCGAACGCCTGTCGGCCAATTTTATTCAGGCTCAACGTGATTTTTTTGGAGCTCATACCTACCAAAGAACGGATGATACCAGTGGAACATTTTATCATACGAAATGGTTGTAAAACGCTTATAATTATGTCGTTATATGACAAGTTTGTGTTGTGATACTGATAGATTTCGCTGCTTTTCAAAATGAATGAGATATAATAAATGAACCTGTTTTTACGTTCTTATCTATAAAATTGCGTAAAAATGGAAAATGACAGATTAGGAATCTCTAGAGGTTCTGACAAAAAAAAGCGCAGTCAAAAGGAAATCTTTAACAGTAAGGCGCAAAGATTAGCAGAAAAGGAATACGAAGAATACTACAACAGAATCAGACAATTAAGTCGCGGACTCTAATAGCTATTTTTTTGTATAGAAATCACGCACATAAGCCAGTTTTTGGTTATGAGTCATGTTTTCTTCGGTTTTTACAACTTCGAGTTTGGTCGCCAACTCGGGCCTTTCGACCATTAGTTTTTCAAGTTTAAACTTTGTTTGTGCCGGGCCAAAGATGATGATATTATCTGCGGAAGCAACTTCTTTTACTACCTTCTGTAAAAATTTTTTGGTAAATTCTTGGATGCGGTTCTTTTTTCCTTTTTCATCAACCATAAACTGATCACCAAATCTTCCAAACTGTTTTTTTTCACCTTGAATTCTGATTCTGGTTTCTATGTCAGAATAAATAATTTTTGAAGTGGCTTCATTCCCTTTCATGGTAATGATATTTGCCTCTCGCTGATCGATCCAAATTCCAATTTTTCGCATGATAGAACAAATTAAATTAGTATGCTATTTTATCATCTTTATCTTCCCAGGCTTTAAAAGCTTTCATAGCACTTTTTTTATTGATCTGTTCAAAGGGGATACTTCTGTCAGATAGATTCAGATCCAGCTCTTTGTATATAAAATCATCGTCAAAGCCGATGCTGGCCGCGTCTTTTTTGTCGCAGGCATAGAATACTTTTTCGGGTCTTGCCCAATAAATAGCTCCAAAACACATGGGGCAGGGTTCACAACTTGTATAGAGTATGCATCCGTCAAGTTGAAATGAGTCCATATTTTTACAGGCCTCTCTTATGGCAATGATTTCAGCATGAGCCGTAGGATCATTGGTCGACGTAACCCTGTTGTTTCCGGTTCCAATAATTTCTCCGTTTTTTACAATGACGCAACCAAAAGGTCCGCCATCATTTGCTAAAACACCTTTGATGGCAGTTTCAATGGCCTTATCCATAAATGATACGTCATTCGAGACAACATTATCATCTTTGTCATTCATGGCCTTAGCGGCTTCATCCAGAAATTTCTTATTGAAACTATTGCACATATCGCATGTCTTAGGTCAATAAATGAAGGCATAAGACCCGCTTATGCCTTCATTCTATTCTTACTATACTTTTAAACTACCAACCATATCTTCTGGTCTCACCCATTCATCAAACTCTTCGCCAGTTAAGAATCCTAAATTAATAGCTTCTTCTCTTAGGGTCGTTCCGTTCTGGTGGGCTGTTTTCGCAATTTTGGCTGAATTCTCGTAGCCAATTTTTGTATTTAATGCTGTAACAAGCATCAATGAATTATTCAGAAGTTGTTCGATCTGAGGATAATTTGGCTCAATTCCTATGGCACAATTTTCCTCAAATGATACACAGGCATCACCAATTAATTGGGCTGATTCGATGGCATTGGCCGCCATCACAGGCTTGAATACATTTAGTTCATAATGCCCTGTCATGCCTCCAACGGTAACGGCAACATCATTTCCTATTACCTGTGCGCAAACCATGGTCAAGGCTTCTGCCTGGGTTGGATTCACTTTTCCAGGCATAATTGACGATCCTGGTTCATTAGCAGGAATGATGATTTCTCCAATACCACTTCGAGGTCCTGAAGCAAGCATTCTGATGTCGTTTGCAATTTTCATTAAAGAAACAGCCAATTGTTTTAAGGCACCATGGGTTTCAACAACCGCATCATGAGCAGCCAGGGCTTCAAATTTGTTTTCGGCACTTATAAAAGGTAAATTAGTAAAATCCGCAATATATTTTGCAACCAATTCAGAATAGCCTTCAGGTGTATTAATTCCTGTTCCTACTGCAGTTCCACCCAAAGCCAGTTCCGCCAAATGATCAAGTGTATTTTGAAGTGCCTTCAGGCCGTGATCCAATTGAGATACATAACCTGAAAACTCTTGCCCGAGTGTTAGTGGCGTTGCATCCATTAAATGTGTTCTTCCGATTTTAACCACATTGCTAAACTCAATTGATTTTTGTTGCAAGGTGTTTCGCAGTTGTTCAACACCTGGTATGGTGGTTTCAACGATTTTTTTGTAAATGGCAATATGCATTCCCGTGGGGAAGGTGTCATTTGATGATTGAGATTTGTTTACATCATCATTTGGATGAATAAAACGATCTGCTCCTTCTAAATCGCCACCCTTGTTTACATGGGCCTTATTAGCAATAACTTCATTACAATTCATATTGCTTTGGGTTCCTGATCCTGTCTGCCAGATAACCAGTGGAAACTGATCAAATAGTTCTCCGGCAAGAATTTCATCGCATACACCCGCAATCGCATCTCTTTTTTCTTGTGAAAGAACTCCTAAATCATGATTTGTATAGGCGGCAGCTTTTTTTAAATAAGCAAAACCTTCTATGATTTCCTTCGGCATTGAAGCTTCTGCTCCAATTTTAAAATTGTTTCTTGATCTCTCTGTTTGAGCTCCCCAAAATTTTTCTGCAGGTACCTTGACTTCCCCAATAGTATCGTGCTCTATTCTATATTTCATATCTAAAATATTTGTACTTCAATTAAGCCATAAAGATACAAAATAGCTAGGTATTTATATTTGATTTACCTGTCTTTTTAGCCAGTAATTGGAGTAAAGAACAGCTGTAAAAAAATGTTGATCAAGCGCCAAATTGTTCGCCACCATCATCGCCATTTCCACCGTTTCGCTGTCTTTGGCGCTGCTTTTTTTGATTAAATCGATAGGTGAAGGAGAGTCTGAATTGCCTTTGCCTCCATTGAAATTCGCTGTACTGCAGAAATGAATCTGTGGTGGTTTCTGACACTCTTTTTCTTGAGTTAAACAGATCATCAACATTGAAAACCAAGGTACCGTTGCCTTTTAAGATGTCCTTACTAAAAGCCATATTGGCCATGAACATACCGTCGCTTTTTGTTTGAGAATTTTGTCTTGGACCTCTAAACATCAAGGTGGTCTGCCAATCTATCTGGGCCGGTAATGTTAACTTCGAGCTACCCCTGGCAAACCAGCTGGAAAAATTCGATCCATAGTCTATTCCTTCATATTCACCATCAAGGTTTGAATTGTAGAAGTTAAAACTGGCATTGAACCTCCAGTTCTTTTTTGGTGTATAGCTAGCTGAAAATTCCAAACCATATCTGTCATCAGTACTTAGGTTAATTGGAGAGAGTCTGATGATCGGAATGCCATCTTCTGTAGTTTCTCCGGTATCTGTTCTTATAAATTGAAAAACATCCGTCGCATGAGTATAATAAACAGAACTGTTAAACGTAACCTTTTGCCACCTTTTATAATAACCAATATCGACCCCATGGGAAATGGACGGATCCAAATCAGGATTTCCCTGAAATATGGTGGTTCGGCTCGATTGAGAAGGGAAGGGGTTGATAAATCTGGAACGGGGTCTTCTTATTCTGCTGTTGTAACCCAGTGTCAGATTTTCACTCTCGGTAAATTCATACACGAGGTTTGCTGTAGGAAAGGCATTGACATAGTTTTTTTGATTTATTGAGTCAAGGTCCTTACCAGTTGAACGGATGTCGATATCCGTATGTTCTATTCTCAGGCCAAGTAAGGCTGAGAATTTCCCGAATTTATTTCCGTATTGTCCATAGGTAGCAGTGATTTTCTCATCATATTCAAAAAGGTTTGTCAGACTGTCGTTCACAATGAAATCACCATCTTCATTCTCATTGTAAAAGGTATAATCTGTTTCTCTGTCATCGATGTTCATTCTAAAACCCAATTCTACCTGTTGATGCTCCCCAAGTGGCAGCACATAATCACTCTGAATCAAAAAACGTTTTTGATACTCGAATGCCTCAATTTTTTCTGAGGCCTGATCAATCATTTCAGGATAGATCTGTTCATTGGTGATCAAACTATTTTCGATATCACTATTATTTTGATATTGAAAGTCAAAATCGATCACATGCCCTTCTTTTTTAAAGTTATGTATAAAGTTAAGATCGTATTGGTTTACCCTGTCATTGGATATCTCATTTTCAATTCTGAGCGTTTCATTATCTAGTTCATCTGCTTGATCAAAAGCCTGGGTATTGTTTTCAGCCGTTCTGTCTCTGTCAGAATTTCTGAATAAAAAGCTGGCAGTAATGGAAGTTTCTTTGGCGAGGTAATATTCCAAACCAAAATTTAGGTTGAGGTTGTCACCACTTCTTAAATAGTCTATTTGTTGATTGGTAGAACTATAAGTTGCATCCGGAGAAGTGTAAAACGTTTCAGCGCTTGAATTACCAGGAGATTCTCTGTCTGAATATCCGATATTTGTAAAGAAATTCACATCTTTTAATCGATAGTTCAAGCTCGTTGAGAAACCGTAGAAATCGGGCTCACCAACATTCACCGTTGCCACGCCGTTGAATCCTGTGATTTTATCCCTTCGTAAAATAATGTTTAAGATGCCGGCCGTTCCTTCTGCGTCATATCTTGCGGAGGGACTGGTAATCACCTCAACTTTAGCAATTGATTCTGCAGGGAATTGTCGAAGTGCCTCGGTGTCGTTTAAACCCACCAGACCACTTGGTTTCCCGTTGATAAGAATTCTGACATTTTCATTTCCACGTAAACTGACAACTCCTTCAGCATCAACAGTTACAGAAGGGACATTGTCTAAGACGTCACTCGCGGTGCCCCCTTTTACGGTCATGTCCTTTCCTACGTTGTATATTTTTTTATCGAGTCGAACCTCTAAAGTACTTTTTTCAGCAATCAACTCGACCTCATCCAAGGCCTCGGCATCTTCTTCTAATAAAACCTCACCCAGATCTGTATCACCATCGATGGTCATTTTTTCAAAGGTCATCGTTTTAAAAGATAAAAATTCAACACTGATATGATATGTTCCTTTTGGGATTTCTATGGAAAATCTGCCCTTGGCATCACTTAGGCCGCCAAAAACTTTATCACCTTTCATCGGTTTTATGATCACAGTGGCAAATTCAAGCGGAATTTTGGCTTCTTTTTCGAAGATCCGGCCAATAACTTCTACCATTTCTCTTGGTTGACGAGGGCCCCTGTTAGGGTTTTTTCCTTGCTGAGACTGCATAGATAACGGGATTAGCCAAAGGCTAAAGAGCAGTATAATTATTCTCATCTGAGTGTTTTGGGTTGAGCTTTTAAGACTCGAAATATAGGCCTAAGTTTAATGTTTGTTTCGTTAAATATTTGTTAATATAAATTACTGAGCGATTTGATTGTAAAATGAAAAATATGTATTATTTTTGGCCCATCATTTAATAACAAACAATATTATGGAAATTGGTCAATTTTTAGGGTTTTTAGTATTCTTAACTGTGTTTACAATGGGTTTTTGGATGTTGATCTTTCTTTTGACAACAGTCGTGCCGTATTGGTTGTTTGGAAACCTTATTGAAAGCTGGAAATTGAAAAAGGCGGAGAAAAAAGCCAAATCAAAATAAAGAATAAAAAAAGCTTGTTTTCACAAGCTTTTTTTTATTTCAAATTATCTTCAACTTCAAAGACATTTTTATCTATTTCTTTTGATCTATTATGTGAATTTCGTCGACTGCTCTTATTAAAACGATAGGAGAATGAGAGTAGGTACTGAGTGTCGAAAATAAAGGTTCTTTGTGTAATTGTGTTGGCTTCCAGTGAGTTGAAATCTGATTTACGGCTGTAAAACACATCGTTAATTTTAAAACTCAGGGTCGATTTTCCATCCCAAAAATCTTTGGAGATGTTTAGATTGACATATTGGAAATCTTTTAGTTCAGTCAATGCAGTTTTCTGCGCAGATTGATAAACATAATCAATATTAAATTTCAGTGTATTGGTCAATCGGTACAGGAATCGAATATTTGTAAAGAATACCCAGTTGTCATAATCATAGGCATTATCTCTCGTATCACTCAATACGGCTAGGTAAGGGCTGAACAGTCCATACAGCCGGATTTTATTGTTAGGGTTATAGGAAGCTTCCAGTTCAAAACCAGATTGATTTAATATACCATTATTAATAGGTATTCTTCTATAGATATCGAAGCCGTCACTCGTTTGATTTCCGGTGTTTTCAAGTACATTTAATATATGGTCAGTCGCATTAGAATGAAACAGGGCCGTATTTAAGGTCAGCTTTTTAAACTCATGGTAATATTCGAGATAGAAGTAATTGGTATAATAGGGTTGTAGAAAAGGATTTCCGACTAAAATAAATCGTTCATCCGTGAAAGAGTTGAAAGGGTTCAACTGGGATACTGTTGGTCGGTCAATATATTTTGTAAACCCAAGTGAAAATGTGTTCTGTTTTGTCAAGTTATAGGTGATTAAGGCACTAGGGAAAAGGTCTGAATAATTATTTTTAAAATCTTCATCAGTGGTTTTCTCAGAGATCACGGCATTGGTGATTTCTGTTCTTAGACCTAGGCTAAAACTTAACTTTTCGTATTGTTTGCTGTAATTGGCATAGAAAGCATAAATGTTTTCATGGTAATCTATTTTACTGGTGAATTCTGCTATAGCTTCAAATCTAGAAATTGTCGGGTTGAAATTACTGGCCTGAAAATCATTGCGATAGTTGCGAAAATTTGTTTTAACTCCTGCTTCAAATTTAGTGTTTTCCTTGATCGGCAGTACATAATCCAATTTGGCATAAAAGTTATCTACGCTTTCGTCTTTGACATATTTTTGCTCTGTCACTTCATTCCCAGGGAAGGTTTCAGTATTGAAAATATCGGTTTCATTATCGGCAAGACTGTTGTCATATTTAAGGTCAGCAGATAACTCATGCCCTTGGTCATTAAGTTTCGTGCTAAACTGAACATAGGCCTCCAGAAAACTTTCATCCGAATTGTCATCAACCTCTCGCAGAGAAGATTTGATCATTTCATCTACCGGTTCATAATCTCTTAAGAATAATTCAGAATCGTAGTTTTTATTTGACTTTGTATACAAAACGGACGTTGTTAAGGTATTTTTTTCGTCGAGATAAAAATCGCTTCCAATATTGATCAAGAAGCTGTTTCGTTGTCTGTAATCGGTTCTTAGCTCATCAAAATTACCCGTTGGATTTTGCATATCATCCAAAAAGGTCTGTTCTATTTCCGTATCCTTATTTTTAACCAGATGGTTGAAACTAAGGGTGGAGTACATATTGATCTTGTCGGTTTTGTAATTGACAAAGGTAGATATTCCGTCATTGTCAGGAATACCAAGGTGGGCTTCAACGGTTCCATTATACCCTTCAATGGATCTTTTTTTAAGAACAATGTTTACGATGGCCCCACTACCTTCTGCATCATATTTGGCGGATTGAGAAATAATTTCCACCTTGTTAATGGTATTGGCCGGGATCAGGCTTAAGACATCTGCATTACTGCGTTGACCACCGTATGGTTTTCCGTCAACAAGAACCATAGCGGTATTGCCACGAATGGTAATATTTCCCTGTCCGTCTATTTTGACCGACGGCGTATTTTCCAGAACCGTGATCGCATTGCCTCCAACATTGGCAATATCTTTGGAGGCATTATAGACTTTTTTCGTGAATTCATGATCTATAAGATTATGGGTGGCGATCAGCTCGATTTCTTCCAAGTCTTCTGTATTTTGTTCAAGCTCAATCAAGCCGAGTTCCATGTCTTGTTCAATGCTCAGAACATTGATGATAAAAGGCTGAAAGGAAAGAGATTCAACAATACAATAGTATTTACCATTACCTACGTTCAATTCGAAATAACCTTCTTTGTCGGTGACATCACCTATGATCTCCTGCGTAGTCATGTTCTGCAAAGACACCGTAACGAACTGCAATGGGAGATGCGAGTCGGCGTCTTTGACGCGACCGCTAATGTGATTTATTTGCGTGCTTTCCTGACCTGATAAATTGAAGGAGAGGAGAAACAAGATCAGAATACTTAACAGTTTCATTACAAAAAGGTGCAATCCGATAAATATAGATTATTCGGAACTATTAAAAAATAGTGGTTTTAGGGTATTTTTAGTCATTTACAAAATGACCGCTCAGAACTAGAGTATCTCGTTGATTTTTTCTGTTGGTCTGCCAATTACAGCAGAGTCACCTTTTTCAACTATCGGCCTTTCTATCAATTTAGGATTTGATACCATGGCCTCAATTATAGCTTCTTCAGATAAATTTTTGTTTTTAAATTGCTCTTTCCAGATGGCTTCATTTTTTCTCACCAAATCGATGGCAGGAATATTCAGTTTTTTTAATATTCCCTTTAGATCTTCTTGACTTAATGGGTTTTTTAAGTATTCAATTACTTCAAAATCTGAACCAGATTCTTTTAATAAGGCTAATCCCTGACGGCTTTTGGTGCATCTTGGGTTATGATAGATTTTCATTTTCTTGGATTGATTTGTTGATCAGACAAAAATAATTCATTTTTTAATCAGGATAAAATGCATCTGCCAATAATTTTCGCGTTCCTCTGTATTCGAAGATTTATATTCTAAAAATTAAGAAGGCGGCGCCAAGAATATTTAATGGGTTGACCTATATTTGTTTTATGATTTTGACTGATACACATACCCATCTCTATGCCGAGCAATTTGATGAAGATCGAAATATTGTAGTTCAAAAGGCGCTTGATGCAGGAATAAAAAGATTTTTTATACCTGCTATTGACTCTGCCTATTACGAAAGAATGTTTGCGCTTGAGAAAGCCTTTCCAGATCATGTTTTTCTGATGGCAGGATTGCATCCCACCCACGTAAAAGAGGATTATCAAAATGAACTGGCCATCGTTAGGGAACAATTGGCAAGCCATTCTTTTTACGCCATTGGCGAAATTGGAATGGACCTTTATTGGGACAAAACGTTTTTAAAAGAACAGCAAGAGGCATTTCGTATGCAGATTGCCTGGGCAAAAGAATTAAAATTACCTATTGTGATTCATTGTCGAGATGCATTTGATGAGATTTTTGAGATCATGGATGAAGTTTGTGACGATCAGCTCGAAGGAATTTTTCATTGTTTTACCGGTAACAAAGAACAGGCTGAAAAGGTGATGTCTTATGGTTTTAAGCTCGGTATCGGAGGAGTAGTTACCTTCAAAAATGGCGGTTTGAATAAGTTTATTGCTGATATTCCTTTAGAATATATCGTTCTTGAAACCGACGCACCCTATCTCGCACCAACACCTTTTCGAGGTAAAAGGAATGAGAGTGCCTATATGATCAATGTATTAGGAACCTTAGTTGATTTATACGGGCTGGAAGCAGAGGAAATTGCAAGGGTCACTACTGAGAATTCAAGGCAGATTTTTGGAATTTAAATTTTTTCTATGAACCATCGTGAATTATGTTATTTAAAAACGCCCATTGGAACTGCCAAAATAATAGGTGACCAAAAGGGAATTTGCGAAATTACGGTGTTAGATGAAGATATGGAAAGTTCTGATGTTGTTCCTGAGTCCTTACAAACATGTTTTGATCAATTATCAGAATATTTTAATGGAGACAGGAAGGATTTTTCGATCAAGCTCAACCTTGATGGTACTGATTTTCAAAAAAAAGTCTGGGATGAATTATTGAAAATTCCTTTCGGTAAAAGAACGACCTATATGAAACAAACCCTGAATCTGGGTAATGAAAAAGCCATTCGAGCCGTCGCCAGCGCCAACGGAAAAAACCCTATTTGGATTGTCATACCTTGTCATCGAGTAGTTGGAGCCGATGGATCACTTACGGGCTATGCTGGCGGATTATGGAGAAAAAAATGGTTGTTGGAACATGAGAGTCCATCTGGCCAGACTAGTTTATTTTAACCTGCTTCCTATGTATGAGAGGTACAGTCTATGTTTGTTAACAGCATGAGAAGATTCTTGGCATGTTTGTTTTTTCTATCCATTGCCCTGGCCAGCGCACAGGCACCACCTGAAGGGCTGATCATAAAAGAATATTACGTTGATGGAGATCGTGTAAAAGTAGATAGCCTTAGTATTAATCCTGGGTATTTTAAATTATATAATGCGAAAGGCCAACTCATAGATGAAAAACTTTATCGGGTAGATTTTGCATCAGCGACCCTGATGTTTGAAAATCCCGAACTCTGGAGGGGGCAGCTGATTGAAATCGCTTTTTTGCCATATCCTTCATTTATGACCCAAACCTATGCTGCCTTTGACAGGTCTTTGATTGTTGACCAGGCAACGGATGAGTCTCAATTATTCAGCGCTATAGCCGATTCAAATAAGAAAAAGAACAAACCCTTTGATGGTTTGTATACCAGTGGGAGTTTATCAAGGGGCGTGACCATAGGTAGCAATCAGGATGCCGTTGTCAACTCTAACTTTAATCTTCAGATCGAAGGACGCCTGTCTGAAAAAGTGGGAATCAGAGCTTCTATTACTGATAATGAAATCCCGCTGCAATCGGGAGGTTTTACACAAAGGCTGGATGAATTTGATCGAGTGTTCATTGAGTTATTCTCAGATAAGTGGTCTTTAACAGCAGGCGATATAGATTTGATCAACAGCAGTAGTTATCTAATGAAATTTCAAAAGAAAATTTCTGGGGTATTGGTGAAGGGAAAGGTGGATAAGCCGGTAGGTCAAACTGATTTTTTTGCTTCAGGAGCCTTGGTTAGAGGAAAATTTCAGAGCTATAAGTTTAATGGAATTGATGGCAATCAGGGACCGTATAAAATTTTAGGGTCTGATAATCAGCAATTCATCATCATGATCTCTGGAAGTGAAAGGGTCTATGCGAACGGCGTATTACTCAAACGTGGTGAAAATTTCGATTATACCATAGATTATAATACCGGTGAGATTACGTTTACTTCCTTATATACGGTAAGTTCTAACCTCAGGTTTACCATTGAATATCAATTGTCTGAGCGGAATTACACTAGATTTCTTACCTATGACGGGGTGCAGTTTAAGTCAGATAATTTGAAACTCGCCCTGAAGTATTATAATGAAACCGATGCAAAAAATAGCCCTATAGATCAGGACCTATCTGATGAGCAGAAACAAATACTTGCCGATGCCGGAAATGACAAGCGAAAAATGATCGCACCCTCGGCCGTTGAAACACCCTACAGTGAGAACAGAATATTATACCGTAAAATTGATGATAACGGCCTGGAGGTCTATGAATACGCTACTGATCCGGATGAAACCTTGTATCAGGTAAGTTTTACCTATGTAGGAGATAATAACGGAGATTATTTTTTAGAAACGACCTTGGCATCAGGGAGGGTCTATCAGTACATTCCTGCAGTCAATAATGAAAGACAGGGCGATTACCTACCTGTAGTGCAGTTGGTAGCCCCTGAAAAATTGCAGATCCTGGATCTGGAGGCAGCGTATACCATTGGTGAGAAAACACTGATTCAATCAGAATTGGCTATTAGTGACAATGATCAAAATCTGTACTCAAGTATTGATAATGAGACGAATCAAGGACTGGCAACTAAAATTGGCTGGCAACAAAAATTTATTGACAAACAATGGAAATTGTCAACGAATCTTGATTACGAGTATATTAGTGAAAATTTCACCTCTGTGGAGCGCATTAGAAATGTAGAATTTTCAAGAGATTGGAATATTTTGACGACAAGTCTGAATACAGCACAGCAGCAGCAATTTATTCAAGCAGGTCTGAACCTTAGGAGGGATAGTTTAGGAATGATGAGCTATCATTATGAAAACCTGTCACTAGGAGAAAATTATCGCGGTGACCGGCATCATATCCTCACAGATTTCAAGCTAAAGCAAACCCAGGTTTTTCTGAACACAAGTATACTAAATAATCAAAATGGCTTAGAGAATAATTCTTTTGAACGATTGTACAGCGGGCTCACACAGACCATCTCTAATTTTTGGTTTGGCGGAAAGTTTAATTATGAACGAAATGTGAGAAATATCAATGCCACTAATGACCTTGATGGATTATCTCATCGATTTTCAGAGTTAGAAGGTTTTGCCGGACTAGGTGACTCAACCAAAGTGTTTACTGAAATTGGGTATAATTACAGGGAGACCGATAGCGTGCAGAATGGAAGCCTGGGTCTGGTAAGTAAGGCACATACCTATTTCTTAAAGTCTCGTCTGATTCAAAATAGCCATACTGACCTGGCACTATTCGCAAATTATAGAGAAGTGAAAAATGAGAATGTTTCTGATGACAGCTCTTTAAATGCCAGGCTGAGTTACAGGCAAAGAATTGCAGGAGATCTTATTAGTCTTCAAACCTTGTTAGAGACCCAGTCAGGGACCTTGCCTCAGCAGGAATTTAGTTATGTTGAAGTTGAACCAGGAAAAGGCTTTTATGAGTGGATAGATTTTAATGAAAACGGTATTCAGGAGCTTGATGAATTCGTGATCGCAAAATTTCAGGATCAAGCCATATATGTGCGGGTTTTATTGCCTACCATCAATTTTGTCAGAACCAATCAGAACAAGTGGAGTCAGTCTTTACATTTAAATGCTACTTCCTGGAGAAATAAGGATGGGATTAAAAAGGTGATCTCGCATTTTGCCAATCAAACCTATTTTTTAATTGATGTAAAAACCAGGCGCAATAAGGATGACTTTAGCATAAGTCCTTTTGGCATCGATGAAGAGGACTTATTGGGATTGGATCAAAACTTTAAGAATAGCTTCTTTTTTAACCGTGGGTTACAACGATACAGCTTTGTGTATTCTTATATCAATTTTAGGAAAAAGACCATTTTCTCATTTGGGGATCAGGATGTTAGCTTAAAGACCCATCAATTTCAGTTTATTCATAAACTCGGTCGATATTGGTTAATGGATCTGGGAGCTGGATTTAATGATAATTTGAGTTCATCAACGAGTTATCCTAACAGAAACTATCAACTGGAAACCTTTCAATTGAATCCTAAGATATCATACTTGTACAATCAGAATACGAGACTCGACTTCTTTTATACTTATAAGGATAAACAGAATGTCATCCTTGGCTTGGAGACCCTCAAAATGCATTTGCTCGGAATGAATTTCAGGTATGCGAGCAAACAGAGTTTTTCAACCCATGCCAATGTAAATGTTTATTTGAATGACTTCGTTGGGGATACCAACTCTCCTGTGGCCTACCAAATGTTGGAAGGTTTGCAGCCAGGTACGAATATAACCTGGTTGTTGGGAGTTCAGAAAAGGCTTACCTCATTTTTGGATCTGAACCTGAATTATACCGGAAGACAATCTGAAGAATCCAACACCATTCATACGGGTAATGTACAAATAAGAGCTACTTTTTAATGAGCCTAAAAAAAACAGCTTTATATAATTTGGACAAAGCTGTTTTTTTTATTCATAAGTTCACATCCGTTATTGATTCTTCCTTAACCAATTGGCCATTGATACCTCTGATTGAATGATGCTGCTTAGCTCATCAATTTTCACTCTTTTTTGTTCCATCGTATCTCGATGTCTTATGGTTACTGTCTGATCATTTTTAGTTTCATGATCAACCGTAATACAGAAAGGAGTTCCAAGTGCATCTTGACGACGGTACCTTCTTCCGATGGCATCCTTTTCATCAAAATTAACACTGAAATCATATTTTAACTGATCGATAATTTCTCTTGCTATTTCAGGCAATCCATCCTTTTTTACCAAAGGAAGAACAGCTGCTTTGGTTGGTGCCAATACCGCCGGAAGTTTTAGAACGGTTCTTTCAGATCCGTCTTCCAGGGTTTCATTTTGAAGGGCCGTAGAAAATACTGCCAGGAACATTCTGTCGAGTCCAATAGAAGTTTCGACCACATAAGGAACGTAATTTTTATTCATTTCATGATCAAAAAACTGTAATTTCTTACCAGAGTGTTCCTCATGTGCTTTCAGGTCAAAATCAGTTCTTGAGTGGATTCCTTCCAGTTCTTTAAAACCAAACGGAAAATCAAATTCAATATCAGCTGCCGCGTTGGCATAATGAGCTAATTTTTCATGGTCATGGAATCGGTATTTGTCTTCACCCAGCCCTAATGATAAATGCCATTTTAATCTGGTTTCCTTCCAGTTCTCATACCATTTTAATTCCTCACCAGGTCTCACAAAGAATTGCATTTCCATTTGTTCAAA
>CAYQPI010000197.1:0-2737 GCA_964419405.1 uncultured Flavobacteriaceae bacterium | reverse complement strand
TGCATTGAAGAAATTCCTCGTTGAGGTAAGAAATAGTTCATCATGGCGAACATTCCTTTTTTCATTTCACCACCATACCAGGTTCCACCAATGATCTGCATTTGCTCTGTTAGGTTAAACATCGTAAATACTTCTGAATTTAAACCGTGTTCTTTCCAGTTATCATTTTGAGTTTCAGAACCATTCATTACTACGAAATCTGGATCTCCAAAAGTTTCTAATTCTTCAGAAGTAGGTCTGATAAACATATTTGTAACGAAATGAGC
This sequence comes from uncultured Flavobacteriaceae bacterium, assembly GCA_964419405.1. Taxonomy (GTDB): domain Bacteria; phylum Bacteroidota; class Bacteroidia; order Flavobacteriales; family Flavobacteriaceae; genus Lutimonas. The sequence continues at coordinate 2,471 of CAYQPI010000197.1, read as the reverse complement.
CTGCCAAGGAACTTCTACAATAAATCTAATTTTTAATCTGGTATCTTCGTTGGCACCACAAAAAGCATCAACCACGTATAATTTTTTACCTGATAATTCTTCAAGAACTAACTCTTTCAATTCATCCCAAACTGCTTGAGTTGTTGGCTTGTTATCATTTGGTGCTTTTTCAGAGGTCCACCATAAGGTATCTTTCGTTGCATCATCTTTAACAATAAACTTATCCTTAGGAGAACGACCAGTAAATTTACCTGTCATTACATTTAAAGCACCCAATTCGGTTTTATAAGCTTTTTCATATCCCTCTAGTGAAGGCGACAATTCATACTCATATAATTCATCATAAGATGGATTGTAAATAATTTCCTTAGGATTCTTAATCCCTAAGTCTTCTAGTGAACTAATTACTGATTTTGTTAGAACTTCCATAAGTCAAAATTTAAGTGTTAATTGTTTTTGATTTCTTCAACAAATTTACGGATTAACGTTACTTCGCTTTTATGATATTTGTCATGGTTCACATGCTTATTTACGATAACGTTTTCGTTGTGATGGCGAAAAATTTATCTCTTAAAATTAAACAGAATTACCTCAGGAGCAAAACCTATTGGCTAATAATTATCAATAGATTGAATAAATTATGAGTGATTCAGTCCTTTTCTTAAATTGATGAATTATTCATGTCAATTGAAAATAAGCGCTGAAGATAATCGGCTAAATTCAGAGATCTATTTAATTTTTACTAGTCGTTTTGAAAAAAGATAGAGCAGTTATTAACCATCCCAGAATAAATAAGAGGCCTCCTAGCGGGGTGATATACCATATTTGCCTGGCTTCAACCATTCCTGTTGAGATGATAAAAATCGAACCTGAGAAAAAGAGTATGCCGCAAAAAAAGAAGGCGGAGACCATCCGTTTGACCTTATCAGATAAGCTATTGGCATTGGCTATTAAAAGCAGTGCCAAAACGTGATACATCATATATCGAACTCCTGTCTCAAAACTTTGAAGGGCTTCTGGCGCTAGTTTTTCCTTCAAAGAATGGGCGCCAAAAGCACCGATAATTACTGTTAAAAGCCCTAGGATGGCAGCTGTACCTGAAATTCTATTGTTCATCTTGCCTGATTTATTGATCACACAAATTTAGCTAATAAACCACATTTGTGGATAGGAAATGAGGGATTTTAATTGTGGCTTTTCATGAAACTGATCAAAAAAAATTGCGAAGAGACAATAAAGCTTATTCGCATTTTTAGTTACATTTGACTAAAGTAGAAATCGCATATGAGACGTATTTTAATTGTTGGAGCCGGCAGATCTTCTTCGGCCCTAGTCAGGTATCTTTTAGAAAAATCTTTTTCGGAAAATTTAAAGATCATTATTGCTGATATTTCCATAGAAAATGCCCAGAAACTTACTCAGGGTCATGAAAATGCCAGCATCGTTGAGCTGGATATTTTTGATGTTGAAAAAAGGAAAAAGTTGGTTGAGGAGGCAGCTATTGTTATTTCTATGTTACCAGCCCGATTTCATTTGGAAATTGCCAAAGATTGCCTTTCACTGTCAAAACATCTGGTTACTGCATCTTATATTTCAAAAGAGCTGATGGCCATGAATGATGAGGTAAAGAAGAAAGGGCTTGTTTTTATGAATGAAATTGGACTTGACCCTGGCATTGACCACATGAGCGCCATGCAGGTCATTGATCGGATCAAGGACAAGGGAGGAAAAATGCTTCTGTTTGAATCCTTTACCGGAGGTTTGGTGGCTCCAGAAAGCGATAATAATTTGTGGAACTATAAATTTACCTGGAATCCAAGAAACGTTGTGGTGGCAGGGCAAGGTGGGGTTGCCAAATTTATTCAGGAAGGTAAATACAAATACATTCCCTATCATAAATTATTTCGAAGAACCGAGTTCCTGACGATTGATGGATATGGGAAATTTGAAGCCCTGGCTAACAGAGACTCTTTAAATTATAAAGATGTTTACGGACTTCAGGACGTACTAACTTTATATAGGGGAACCATTCGAAGAGTGGGGTTCTCAAGGGCATGGAATATTTTTGTGCAATTGGGTATGACGGATGATAGTTATTGCATGGAAGGGTCTGAGCAAATGAGTTATCGTGATTTTACGAATTCTTTTCTGCCGTATAAGCCTCATGATTCTGTGGAATTAAAACTTAGACATTACCTCAAGATCGATCAGGATGATGTCATCTGGGATAAGTTGCTTGAATTGGACATCTTTAATGCGGATAAAATTATCGGGCTAAAAGATGCTACACCGGCACAGATTCTCCAGAAGATATTAATGGATAAATGGACCTTGCAAGAGGATGACAAAGATATGATTGTTATGTATCATAAATTTGGATTCGAACTGGATGGTAAAAAAAGGCAAATAGAATCAAATATGGTCGTACTTGGCGAAGATCAGACCTATACCGCGATGGCTAAAACGGTTGG
>CAYQPI010000196.1:0-5220 GCA_964419405.1 uncultured Flavobacteriaceae bacterium | reverse complement strand
AATTTTTTAAGGGCTTTTGTAGCATATGCATTTCAAAAATTAAACCAGGCAGCAGGCTTTGATGCCGGCATAGCGGTGGTACAACCTATAGCCCATGGGATGCTGGACGTTCTGAAAAATCAGGACGGCCTGTATACCCTTTTCACCAAAGGCATCCGTGATGGGAAAGAGGTGGAAGAAAAGGAACTCATTACCAATATTGTTGCAACAATTAACCCTTATACCAATTATGAAAATTTTCTGGATCTGGCCAAACAGGAAACCTTAGAGTTTGTAATTTCTAATACTACGGAAGCCGGAATTGCCTATGTAGCTAAGGATACTTTAGAAATGGAACCACCCAGCTCATTTCCAGCGAAATTAACGGCCTTTTTGTATAAGAGATATGCTCATTTTAATGGGGACAGAGATCAGGGACTCACCATTATTCCCTGTGAACTTATCAACTATAATGCAGATACCCTTAGGCAAATTATCTTTGATTACATTAAATTATGGAAGCTGCCTGAAGACTTTAAAGAATGGATTAAAGCAGCCTGCAGTTTTCATAATACTTTGGTAGACAGGATTGTACCAGGGTACCCAAAAGATCAGATTAAAAAGTACAGCAGTCAGCTAGATTATGAGGACCAGCTCATTGTAAGTGCTGAATCCTTTTTTCTGTGGGTGATTGAAGGCGATGAGGAGTTAAAGAAAAAGCTACCTTTTCACAAGACCAGTTTAGATGTAAAAATTGTAGGTGATATGCAACCTTTCCGAACCAGGAAAGTGCGTATTCTTAATGGCGCACATACGGCAATGGTTCCTTTTTCATTGTTATACGGGAATACAACGGTTAAAGAGACCATGGATAACAACTTCACAGGGGCATTTATCAGATCTCTGGTGGTTGACGAAATTATACCCACTTTGGATATGGAACAGCAAGAGCTTCTTGCTTTTTCAGAGGCGGTATTCGACCGTTTTAAGAACCCTTTTATTGTTCATCAATTATCCAGTATTGCGCTAAACTCTATTTCTAAATTTAAGGTAAGGGTGCTCCCAAGCCTTCTGAAATATATAAAAGAGGGCAGAGGGCTCCCGACACATTTGGTGTATGCTTTTGCATGTCTAATTCGCTTTTATAAAGGCAGTTGGCAAGGGGAAGAGTTACCCGTAAATGATAGTGCGGCTATCGTTGATGAATTCAATAAAATATGGCAGTCCAATGCTTTGAAAGTTATAACGGAAAAGGTACTGCAGAAGAAAGGGTATTGGGATATGGACCTTAATCAGATAGGCAGATTAAAAGAGGCCATCGTCCTGGCGCTAACTCATATGGAGCGTAGTGGAATTGAAGAGGGTTTTCACAAATTCAGGAAAACCCTGGTAAACAACCAGGAGCAATAGAATTTAAGTTTATCGGCATTGCTGTCTTCTAGGGTATAGCCTTGTTTCGTTTATCAATGATTTGCTGCAGTTTTTCTTTATTTACCCCAAAAATTCCGTTCTCTTCCACATCTTGCATAAAGATGTCTATATAGTGTTGATTTAATTCATCACTGTCGCCATATTTCTTACGAATTTCTTCCAATTCCCTGTGCAACTTTTCTTTTACATCGGCATAGGTAGGGTCGTCATATACATTGGTGAGTTCCCGGGGGTCTTTACGGCGGTCTATCAGTTCCCAATAGTCCAGATCGAAATAATAATGAATTAGTTTGTACTCTTTGGTGATGATGGCATAATGCCGGTTCACCATATGTTCTGCGGGATATTCATAGTAATGATAATATACAGCCTCCCTCTTCCAATTTTCCATTTGCCCGGTAAGGATGGGAACCAGGCTTTCTCCCTGCATGTCTTTAGGTTGCGCTACCCCGGCAACATCCAGGAAGGTTTGTGCAAAATCCAGGTTTTGCACCATTTCGTCTGAGGTAGAGCCGGCTTCTATTTTCCCAGGCCAGGCAACCAGTAAAGGGGTTTTAAAAGATTCATCATAAACAAATCTCTTATCAAACCAACCGTGTTCACCGAGATAAAAGCCCTGATCAGAAGTATAAATTACAATGGTATTTTCAGCTAATCCGCTTTCATCTAAGTAATCTAATACCCGCCCAACATTGTCATCAACCGATGAAATAGTCCCTAAATAATCTTGCATATATCTTTGATACTTCCATCGCATTTTATCCTCCTTGCTCATAGAGGGCCAATTGTTTTTAAAATCGTTATTGATGCTGTCTAATACCACATCATATAGTTTCTTTTGCGATTCATTCGCCCTATCATATGGACCGTAAAAACCATTTTTATATTCTTCAACTTCCGGAAGCACATTGCTCATGGCCTCAATAGTTTCTGGTCTGACCTTGCTGTCATGATTATACATCATATGCTCATACAAATTCATTTCAGCAGTCTTCGCAGCTGTCCCTCGATTTTTATAATCATCGAACAAGGATTCAGGTTCAGGAAATGTCTTTTTACTGAATTCAGCAAATTTTTCAGGACTTGGCCACCAAGGTCGATGCGGTGCTTTATGAAGGTACATCATCATAAAGGGTTTTTCCTTGTTTCTCTTCTCTTGCAACCATGTTAATGTCAAATCAGTTATGATGTCTGTAACATATCCTGTAATCGTTGTATCTCCTCTTGGAGTAATAAAATCCGGGTTTATATAATGGCCTTGCCCGGGAAGAATCATAAACTCATCTACACCTTTGGGATTATTACCAAAATGGAGTTTTCCAAACATGGCTGTTTCGTATCCCGCCTCCTGAAATAACTGAGGAAAAGTTACCTGGGTCGTATCAAAAGGCATCTTATTATCAATTTTGCCGTTTAAATGTGTGTGTTTCCCTGTAAGGATTGTTGCCCTTGAAGGCGCACAAATAGAATTTGACACACAGGCATTGCTAAACAACAATCCCTCCTCAGCAATTCTATCAATATTAGGGGTTTGAATTAGCTTATCAGAATAGGCGCTAATGGCCTGATAGGCATGATCATCTGACATAATAAACAAGATATTCGGCCGTTGGATTACTTCCTCTTTTTTTTGAGTACATGAAAGGCTCAACGCAGCGAATAAAATGACAATAAGGAATTGCTTCATTTGAATATAATTTAATTTAAATAGATGCTATGAAACTCGAACTTACTGATCGAGATAACCAAAGATAGAGAAATCTTGTATTCAGCTTACAGGATTGGAATTTTAGTTTTAACATAATTTTAAAACTTTCGGTTTAAACCAAATTAAACAATTATTGTCTTAGAAGAAAATAAAAATACATAACATGAAAAATTTAATATTAGCATTGTTTCTGACTACATCGATTGTAGCATTTGGACAAAACGAGAAAGGAAAAATGAAAAAAGACCATGAATTCACCACAGAACAAATGGCGATTTTAAAAACCAAGAAAATGGCACTTGCCTTAGATTTATCTTCAAACCAGCAAGATCAGATGCTCGCTTTGAACAAAAAGTGGATACAGGAAAAAATGGATAAAAAAGAAGCCTATAAATCACTGGATAAGGCTGAGATGACTACTGATGAAAAATTCGATATGATGAATAAATCATTAGACAGAAAACTGGCTCAGCAAGAGGAAATAAAAAAGATTTTGGATAAGGACCAATTTGACACCTGGAAAGAATATTCGAATAAAATGCAAAAGAAGGCAAAAGCAAAAAAAGCGCAAGGACATAGCAAAAGTCACAAGAGATAAAAAATTGAGTTTAGATTAGTAGATTAATTTTGAGTTGGATGAGAACCGCCTGTAACAAGGGCGGTTTTCTATTTTGTTACCAGCAACTTCATACCTATGCTCAGTTCATTTGAATCGAGACCATTGATTCTTTTTAGCTCGTCAACAGTGATATTATTCCTTTTGGAAATAGAATAAAGTGTATCTCCTTTCACTACAGTAACAAAAACATCATCATCTGTAATCTCATTTTCCAAAGGCTCGGGATCATTACTGGCTATCACCTTCGCATCCGACCTGTCGTATGCTTCTTCCCTGTCAAAATCTCCATCCTTAAGGAATTTTTTATACGCTTTCTGATCCAACACCAGATCATCGTATTTATACAATTCAAAAGTCTCAATAAAAGAAATTAACTTCTTGGGATACTTCCTATCCGTAGCATAACCTGCCTTTTTTAAACCTTTGGCCCAGGCCTTATAATCATCTGGTCGCAAATCAAACAAAAACTCATAACGCCCTCTTCCGGTTAAAAATTTAGAATGATCATTGAATGAGCCTTCAGCTGAATCATATTTTCTAAAGCACTCTCCCTTTTTATCGTCATCGTGATAGACTTTTTTACCTTTCCATCCTGAGTGACATTTTATCCCAAAGTGATTGTTAGACTTCTTCGCCAGGGTACTGAGGCCATTTCCTGACTCTAAAATTCCTTGCGCCAGCGTTATACTGGCAGGGATTTTGTACTTCTCCATCTTATCAATCGCTATGTTCTTATACGTCCCTACGTAGGCAATCGTGAAGTCATTGACCTTTCCCTTATTCTCACTTTTGAAAGAATCAAATACCTGATCACTTTCGGCCATTAAATAAGCCTCTCTTGTATCAATGGGTTTTTTCTTAGTTTTACTTGTTGTTGATTGTTTGCTGCCGCATGAAGCAACAAGTAGAACAAGTACAATAAAAATCGAAAAGCTTCTTAGATAAGTCATACGTTAATTAAAGGTAATTTCTTGTTTAATAATCGCTGGTTCATACCTTCAATACCCTGGAGTCCGCCTGTATGCACCATCAATATGGAGCTGTTTTTTTTAAAAAAATCATTTTTGACAAGGTCCATCATACCGAACATCATTTTTCCGGTATAGATTGGATCTAAAGGTATGGTAGTTTGTTGATAAAAATCGTTGATAAAACTAATCAAATTTTCGTTTACTTTGGCATATCCTCCAAAATGATATGCTTCCATCAATTCCCAGCGATGATATCCTGGCGTTTTCTTTTTGATCACCGCTTCTAAAAACCCTCCCTTCAAACTAGGAAATCCCAAGATATGCTGGTGGGAGAAGGCGTTTCTAATCAGTCCTGAAATAGTACCTCCGGTACCAACGGCCACACCGACAAAATCGAATTGCTGATCATCTTTTGTCAAAATCTCTTCACAGCCCTTAATGGCCAATTCATTGGTACCTCCTTCTGGAATCAAATAAAAATCACCAAATGATTTACGCAACTTATCCAAAAA
>CAYQPI010000195.1:0-9606 GCA_964419405.1 uncultured Flavobacteriaceae bacterium | reverse complement strand
AACGCTTTTTCCAAGGTTTACTGTAAGATCAACAACAGAAACGTCCATAGTAGGAACTCTAAAGGCCATACCAGTCAGTTTTCCATTTAATGAAGGAATCACTTTCCCTACTGCCTTTGCAGCACCCGTAGAAGAAGGGATAATATTATGGATGGCAGCTCTACCACCTCTCCAGTCTTTCAAAGAAGGACCATCAACCGTTTTCTGCGTAGCAGTAGTTGCGTGAATAGTAGTCATTAAGCCATCTTTGATCTCGAAGTTATCATGCAATACTTTAGCGATTGGCGCCAAACAGTTCGTAGTACAAGATGCATTAGAGAAGATTGCTTCATCAGCAGCCAATTCTTTGTGATTCACACCCATTACAAACATAGGAGCATCAGGAGATGGAGCAGAAATAATAACTTTTTTTGCTCCTGCTGTTACGTGCATTGCCGCTTTTTCTTTCGCTGTAAACAAACCAGTAGCTTCAATAACGTATTCAGCACCGATCTCATCCCATTTCAAATCTTCAGGGTTACGTTCAGCAGAAATTCTTACCTCATTTCCGTTTACGATCAGTTTACCGTCTTTTACTTCAACTGTTCCGTCAAATTGCCCATGAACGGAATCATACTTAAGCATGTACGCTAAATAATCAACATCCAACAGGTCATTGATACCTACTACCTGTACATTTTCTCTTTGTGTCGCGATTCTGAATGCTAGTCTTCCGATTCTACCGAATCCGTTAATTCCGATTTTTATCATTTCTTAATTATTTTAAAATTAAATTTATTTATACTGACATAATATCAGATATTCTCAATATTTCATTTGGTATTTTGTGATGCTCTTTTACAGCATTCTCCAGGTCTACCGGAACCATTTGGTTGTTCTGAACACCAACCATTTTATTTGTTTGATTGTCAAGCAGCAATTCAACAGCCTTTACACCCATTCTACTGGCCAATACCCTGTCAAAACAACTTGGAGCACCTCCACGCTGCATATGTCCTAATATAGAAACACGCACATCGTATTGCGGTAAATTCTTTTCAACATAATCAGCTAATTCAAAAACATTAGAACCTGTTTTATCACCTTCAGCAACTACGACCAGACTTGAAGACTTCCCAGATCTACGGCTTTTTTCCAGAGATTCAAGCAAGCGATCTAATCCCATATCCTCTTCAGGAATAAGAATTTCTTCAGCTCCTGCACCAATACCAGAATTCAGAGCGATAAACCCGGAATCACGTCCCATCACCTCAACAAAAAATAACCTGTTATGTGAACTCGCCGTATCGCGAATCTTATCGATCACCTCTACCGTAGTATTTAAGGCTGTGTCATAACCAATCGTATAATCTGTACCAAAAATGTCATTATCAATGGTACCTGGTATTCCAATCACCGGGAAATCATATTCCTGACTAAAGATCATACCTCCTGTAAAGGAACCATCACCACCAATCACTACCAAGGCATCAACATTATGTTCTTTCAAACACTCGTAGGCCTTTTTACGTCCTTCAATAGTTCTGAATTCTTTGGATCTGGCAGATTTTAACACGGTCCCGCCTTTTTGAATAATATGATGCACATCACGAGCTGACATCGGCACAATATCACCTTCGATCATTCCTTGATATCCTCTATATATTCCTACACTTTCTAATTTGTAATAAGCGCATGAGCGCACTACTGCTCTTATCGCAGCATTCATACCCGGAGCATCTCCCCCCGAGGTCATTACGGCAACTTTTCTTATAAATTTCTTCATATTCTTTTTAAAAACACACAAAAATAATAATAAAAAAGCGCATTTTAATATGAATACGAAGATTTAAACGAAATCGATTGCGAAAATTTTGAATTAAAAAATAATTGCCTGAACCCTTAGCTGAAATCGAAAGATCTCGACGAAAATCCTAGTAATCTCTACCTGGGTAATCTGCCCTAAAAGTTTCAAAACAACCTCTGTCTTGCAAGGTCACAAAACATTGTTTTCCATCGCTGCCTCCAAAGGCAATATTAGAAGGTTTTTTACCCTTCAATAAGACTTCTCGAATGATGTCTCCAGCAGGGCTTATCACCACGACTTTTCCGGCATCATAGCGACAAACATACAGGTTTCCTTGATTATCACATCGCATACCATCCATGCCATGGTCAGAAAATTCATGAAACAGCGTCTTATTGCTCAATTCACCTCCTGCACCAATATCATAGCGCCATATATTTCGTTGCACAGATTCATTGACATAGAGGTGCTGCCCATCAGGAGAAACTTCAATTCCGTTGGTGGTGCCCATTTCTGCTTCTAGCAATTCAAAGCCTGTTTCATCGACCTTCCATATATTTCCGGTTCCTTCTTTCCAGTTAGGATCACTCGCATATATGGTTCCGTCAGGAGCCATGGCCAGGTCATTGGGCTGATTCAAATCAGGATGATGCGCAAAGACGATTGCTTTCTTTGAACCCTTTTCTATTATCAGCACATTGTGATTGACGTAGTCAGCAATATACATATTCCCTGCCTTGTCAAATCGTATCCCATTGCCAACGCTCCCATTGGGAAGCTCAGTAAAAAGGCTTGCATTTCCCCTAGAATCTACAATGCCAATGGTGCCTTCCTTCTCAAAATTCACAGCATACAGCTTGCCATCTGCATCCACGGCAGGCCCTTCAATTCCACCTGTAAACAGCATTTCTTTCGTGAAATCAGTACTGCGATCAGATGATTGACAGGCGGTCAAAACCAGCAGTATAAAAAGACCCATAATTGCTTGTAGTTTCATAGAGTTTGTGTTCAAAGTTATTTGCTTAAAAATGTTGCTAATTCAACAATGGCTTCAGAAACAGCCAATTCAACGTCCAGATTCAACGCAGGATCCTCTTTTGTATCGATCAGGGTTTGAACCTCTTCGAGCTGCTTATTGCTCAACTTTTTGGTATCAAGTCCAATGGTCATTATGGAAGCTATTCTACTTACTCTGTTGGCGTATGGCAACACAGGGTTCGTCAAAGGGGCCTTTGCCGCAATTTTTTGAAGATCCTCCTCAATGTCACTCCATTCCCTCAGATATGTTAATAGTAGCGCCTTAGAGGCTTCATCTTTATGCGCTGTATAATTCTTTACTGCTTTGGCAAAAGGTCGGGCAGCTTTAGCATCAGCTGTACAGGCATCGGCAAACAAGGTAAATGGTGAATAGGTCTGGTACTGAGTACCACCGGCATTTCTACTATAGATCTTGAAAGGCTCACTTATTTCACTCAAGGTTCTCAAGGCTTGTGTATCCTGGTAATTCGCAATATTTCTAAAAATATACGACTGAGCCTTCTTATGTTGCATCCCAATCAATTCAAGGCTTTGACTCATGGTTTCCAGACGTTCGAACATACTGTCTATATCGCTGACTTCTTGAGCAGACCAAAATCGTTCAGCGATAGCCGCTGTTCTTGGCCATATTCTTGAATCCACAGTTAAAGGGGTCACTAATTCAGCCCACATGGTGGCTTCACCCCCTAAGATCCTCGACGCCTCTTCCTCGGTCAGCTCAACAGCTGGCATAGGATCAACGAGATAGTGATCTTCAACAGATAACAACAGGTCAATATAGTATCCATTTGACAGAATTGTCTGGTAGCCATTTTTTACAGCAGCAGTTAATGACTGTCCTGGTTCTAAACCTTCATTAACCCCTCTCCAGGAATGGATCAAGGCAGTTTTAGGCATATTTTCGGTCATGATCTCTTCCCAACCCATTAATACTTTACCATATTTTGAAAGGATCTTTTCAAGCTTGATATTAAAATATGTTTGTAACGCATGGTTATCCTTTAGGTCATGTTCTTTCATAAATTCCTGTATGGCAGGATTTTCGTGCCAGTGCTTGCCTTCATTCTCGTCACCTCCAATATGAAAATATACATCTGGAAACAAAGGAGTCACTTCTTTGAACAGGGTATCCATAAACTCATAGGTCTTGTCATTTGTAGGATCTAAGGTAGGATCGAATATTCCTGCATTGCGCTCCAAACTGTATGTTATTCCTGCTTTACTCCCCAGTTCAGGATAAGCGGTCAAAAAAGCAGTACCATGTCCGGGCACATCGAATTCAGGCACAACACGAATTCCTCTTGCATCTGCATAGGCAACAATGTCTTTGATTTGCGCCTGTGTATAGAACTGTCCATCGGATGCCATACTCACCAATTTAGGCAGTGACTTTGTTTCAACTCTAAATCCCTGATCATCCGACAAATGCCAATGAAAAACATTTAATTTGACAAAGGCCATGGCATCGAGATTTCTCTTGACAACATCTACAGGCATAAAATGTCTGGCCACATCCATCATCAGTCCACGCCATACAAATCTGGGTTCATCCTTGATGTGTACTCCTGAAAACACGTAGCTACCTTCTTTGACCTCTACCAATTGCAAGAGCGTTGACAAAGCATGCATGGCTCCAATATCAGTTGCCGCCTTTATCTTGACCCCTGAGGCATCCACGTCTAAACGATACGACTCGTCAATCCCCATCTTTAGTTCGGCCACCTGATCAAATTCTATCTGAATGGATGCATGCTCTCCTGCACCGTTTGTTGCATTTGGGAAGCCTTCTTTTAAAAACACCCCAGACTTATCTGTGATATATCTTAAAAAGCGCGTGCCCGATGCAAAAATCCTCGAATCTTCTGCTACATCTCCATGTATAAAAATCTCGACATCACCGTTGATGACAAAATCACTGGAATTCAATGAAACCTCCTGAGGCCAGGGCATTAATTGAAGTTGTGTTTTAGACATTTCCTGTGCTTGCATCACAGATAGTTGCAGCATCAAGGTCAAAAGCAATAGTGTTCTAGTCAGCATGTGTTTGAATTTATAGTTGTAAGCTTGGTTTCTAATAAAAAAACCGCCCATCGTAGCTTGTCTGAGACAAACACAAAAAGGCGGTTCAAAATACTCAAATAAAATCTTAATAATGATATCTCTTAAATGCCTCAAAAGCAGCATAATCAGCCATACCCAGGTTGTTATATTTTTTGGCAGTTTCTTTATTTCTGTCTTCAGCACGCATCCAGAATTCTCTTGAATCATCACCCTGGAACATCACTCCGTCCTTCTGAGATTGATGATAAAAAATAGCCTGCTTTTTCTTTAAAACCTGATCTGGACTCATTGGGACAGCCATCTCAATGTCGTGTATATCCCATTCATGCCACGCTCCTCGATACAGCCATACCCAACAATCATCCATATAACTTTCTGGTTTTAATTTTTCTAAGGCCATAAATAAGGCATCCAAACAAACCTTATGTGTACCATGTGGATCAGCAAGGTCTCCTGCAGCATATATTTGATGTGGTTTGATATCACTGATAATATCACACATGATCTGTACATCCTTATCACTTAATTTATCCTTTTTAACACGTCCTGTTTCATAAAAGGGAAGATCTAAAAAGTGCACCTGACTGTCTGGAATTCCTACATATCTTGTGGCCGCAACAGATTCTTTTCTTCTGATCAATCCTTTTAATCCTCTGACTTCAGCAGAATCTATGTCGTATTCTTTCTTAGTGTCCAGATCCTTAATGATCTTTGAAGCTGATGATTTTCCTCCATTCAAATCCACACAAACCTCAGCAAATTTCAGGGCCTCTTCATCTGAGACGGCTATGTTTCCAGACGTTTGATAAGCCACATGAACCTCATGCCCCTGTTCTACCAAACGATCAAAAGTACCTCCCATAGAGATCACATCATCGTCTGGATGCGGACTAAAAATAATGACCCTCTTTTTCGCCGGTGTATTTCTCTCCGGTCTGTTGGTATCATCTGCATTTGGCTTTCCACCAGGCCAGCCCGTGATGGTATGCTGTAATTTGTTAAACATATTAATGTTCATCTGATAGGCTGAACCCTGCTCTACCAGTAAACTCGACATTCCATGATAGTTATAGTCCTTGTCTGTCAATTTAAGAATTGACTTTTCAAGCTTACTACTCAACCAAACCACAGCTTTTGACATCAGTTCTTCTGTCCAGATACAGTTTTTAACCAACCAGGGGGTTTTCACACGTGTCAAATCATTTGATGCTCCTTCATCCAAGACAAAAGTCACATTATCATGTCTCTGTAGATACGTTGCTGGAACTTCAGCTGTGATTTCTCCTTCAATGGTTTCTTTGATCACAGAAGCCTTATTAACACCCCAGGCCAACAAGACAATGCGCTTCGCTTTTCGAATGGTCCCGATACCCATGGTAATGGCAACGCGAGGCACATGTTCTATTCCTAAAAAGGCAGTAGCGGCATCAATTCTGGTAATATGATCAAGGGTTATATTTCTTGTTCCAGAATTATAGTGAGATCCCGGTTCATTAAATCCGATATGCCCGGTACGTCCTATACCCAGTAATTGAAAATCAAGACCTCCTGCTTCTTTTATCTTTAGTTCATAATCAATGCAAAACTGATGAATTTCATCAGGTTTTACTTCTCCACTAGGGATGTTTATATTTTCCGGAAGTATGTCTACATGATTAAACAAATGCTCATGCATAAAATACCAGTAACTCTGGGTATTTTCCTTGGTCATGGGATAATACTCATCCAGGTTAAACGTAACCACATTTTTAAAGCTCAATCCTTCTTCCTGATGCATTCTGACCAATTCCTCATACACTTTAATAGGAGAAGAACCCGTGGCCAAACCTAAAACACATTTTTTATAATCTGCCTGTTTCGTTCTGATCAAGTCTGCAATTTCCTGCGCTACGGCGATGGATGCAATATTGGAATTATCAAAAACCTCATTGTGAATTTTTTCAAACCTGGTTTCTTCAAATTTTCCTGCTTCTTTGTATTCCAATCTTTTGTACATACGGTAAAATTTTCTTTGCGTTTATTTGAGAATTCTTTTCGATTTATCTTCATCAACAAATCTTTGGCAAAATTCATTTAATTGAGTCTATTTCAGAAAATTATTCGACAAATGACCCAAATTAACCGATAAAAAATCCTTTTTTCAGACCTGTAAATCTGTTTTAATTTACATATCTTGCCCTGTCTTGCAAGTAAAATACGGCATAGATATACTTCTTATTTAGAAATTTATCCATAACGCGTTTTGACCTGCAGGACATGAAAAAACTACGAACAACTACTAAATAAAGAATTAAATGAACAAAATTACACTGTGGTCTATTATTGTGGCCCTTGCAGGTTTCCTGTTCGGATTTGACACCGTTGTTATTTCAGGAGCAGATCAGCAATTACAAGATCTCTGGAATTCATCAGATGTCTTTCACGGCTCGGTTGTGATGGCCATGGCGCTTTGGGGTACGGTCATCGGTGCTATGTTTGGAGGTATTCCTACCAACAAAATAGGTCGAAAAAAAACCTTGATCTGGATCGGGATCTTGTATACCATTTCAGCTTTAGGTTCAGCCCTGGTCAATGACCCCTATACCTTTGCCGCATTCAGATTTATTGGGGGCTTAGGCGTTGGTGCCTCTACGGTAGCTGCCCCGGCCTATGTTTCTGAAATCGCTCCGCCCAAAGACCGAGGCCGACTAGTAGGCTTTTATCAATTCAATATTGTGCTGGGAATCCTAATAGCCTTTCTTTCAAACTATTTACTGAGTAATATAGGAGAAAATGCCTGGCGGTGGATGGTTGGTGTTGAAGCCTTTCCGGCAGTCATTTACACCCTGCTTGTTCTTACCGTTCCTAAAAGCCCGCGATGGTTATTGCTCAATGGGCGCAGAGAAGAGGCTTCCAAAACCCTATCCTTATTAAATTCGGGTGAAGACGTTGAAAAAATCATGAATGACATTGAAAAAAGTCAGCAAGACGATCACGGCGGCAATGAAAACATTTTTATGAAGAAATATCGATTTCCATTGCTCCTAGCATTTTTGATTGCCTTTTTTAATCAGTTGTCAGGTATCAATGCCTTTCTATATTATGCTCCACGTATTTTTCAGGAGGCTGGCTTGGGTGAGAGCACAGCCCTTCTGAGCTCTATAGGGATTGGTGTCACCAATATGATTTTTACATTGATAGGGATTTCTCTCATTGATAAATTGGGGCGTAAAAAGCTCATGTATATAGGATCTATAGGCTATATCGTATCCTTATCACTGGTAGCGATGGCATTCTTTTTAGAATGGGAAGGAATGGCAGTTCCCATCTTTCTTTTTATATTTATTGCCTCCCATGCCATCGGACAGGGAACTGTTATCTGGGTTTTTATTTCAGAAGTGTTTCCCGATCAGCTCAGAGCTGCTGGACAATCTTTTGGCACCAGCACACATTGGGTTTTGGCAGCCATCATTCCTTCGATGGTTCCTTTTTTGTTCACTACCATAGGACCCGGAACTGTATTCGCCATTTTTGCCTTTATGATGGTGCTTCAATTGCTATTTGTCAAGTTTATCATGCCAGAAACCAAGGGCGTTCCTTTGGAAGAACTCGAGAAAATATTGACTAAAAAAAATGTGTAAATGACCCCAAAAATCTGTTGTTTTGGAGAAACACTCTGGGATATTTTTCCGGATAAAAAGGTCATTGGAGGGGCCCCTTTAAATGTGGCCCTTCGATTACATTCCTTAGGGGCAAATGTCAGAATGATCAGCAGCATCGGTAGGGATAAAGACGGAGCGAATCTAATTCAGTATTTGAAAGAAAGTAATGTAGATACCCAAGGTATTCAAATAAACGACGTATTCCCGACTGGTAATGTAAAGGTGCATTTAGACAAGAACAATACGGCAAGCTATACAATTTCTGAACCAGTGGCATGGGACAATATCATCAGCAGTGAGCAATATGAGGAAATAATTTCGAAGGCAGATGCTTTTATTTTTGGAAGTCTGGCTTGTCGAAATCAAAGAACAAAAAATACTTTGTTGGGATATTTAGAAAAGGCATCTTTCAAGGTTTTTGATGCCAACATGCGCGCTCCATACTATCACATGAATACCATTATGGAATTCATGTACAAGGCCGATCTTATAAAACTCAACGAGGAAGAACTTGACGAAATTCTCAGTTTCCTCGAAGTCACCATTCAAGGAATGGAGGCACAAATCAAGTACCTGTCAGAATATACGAATACGGCGCATATTTGCATTACTCTTGGGGCCAAAGGAGCCGTTTTATATACCAATTCCGATTTTTACCAAAACAAAGGATACAAGGTACGGGTTCAAGACACTGTGGGTGCCGGAGATTCTTTTCTCGCCAGCCTTATTTACAAACTGATGACCCATGTAGATCCACAGACTGCCTTAGATGATTCCTGTGCTATGGGCTCCTTGGTGGCCAGTAAACCAGGTGCAACCGCAAGGGTGAGCCATGATGAAATCAAAGCCCTGCAAGAGGCGGACCGATCATAAATTTAGTGGAATAAAGCATAAAAAAAACCTCTGAAAATTCAGAGGTTTTTTTAAAGAAATACTTTCTATAATTCTTTAATCTTGACACTTCTAAACCATACATCGTCACCATGGTCTTGCAAGCCGATATATCCTTTAGAGGCAACATCAGCCCAGTCTTTGTTCAAACCTGGGAATTTACTTCCTGCTACCATTTCATTCCATTCA
>CAYQPI010000194.1:0-30071 GCA_964419405.1 uncultured Flavobacteriaceae bacterium | reverse complement strand
CAAGGGTCCCTGCATGCCCGACCTTGATTTTCTTAAGGTTAAATTTTTTTCTAATGGCCCAGCGGATTTTGTTTACCACCTGGAAAGAGGTCCAGTTTAAAGGCTTATCAATGATAAGCACTTTTCCTTCTTTAAAGTCTTCTACTTTCATCACATGTAAAAATAGGCATAACCAATGGCAAAACTTCCAACGATAAAACAGTAAACGGAAAAATAGTAAAGCTTGCTGTTTTTGACAAGAGTAATCATCCACTGACAGGCCAAAAGGCCTGAGATAAATGCTGCAGCAAAACCAACCGCCATAATACTGAAACTTTCATCACTAAAACTGATGTCTCCTCCCATAAAATCCTTGGCTACTTTACCAAAGATCAGAGGAACCACCATAAGAAATGAAAATCGAGCTGCTTTTGTTCTGTCGATTCCGAGCAGGACGGAAGTAGAAATTGTAGCTCCTGATCTTGATATTCCCGGAAGCATGGCAATCGCCTGAGAAATACCAATGATAAAAGCCGTTTTATAGGACACACTTTTATTGGTGTTTTTCGCTTTATCGGCAAGGAAAAGTAATAATCCTGTTATCAAAAGCATAAAACCGACAAGCAAAACGTTGCGATTAAAAAATGCCTCAAGCTCTTTTTCAAACATCAGTCCGATCAGTACAGCCGGGATCATCGATACAATAATTTTAACTGAAAAGAAAAACTCTTCATTTTTTTTGAATTGAAGTAATCCCTTTAAAATGTCAAATACTTCTTTCCGGAAAATGACAATGGTGCTTAAAGCTGTCGCAAAATGCAGAACGACGGTAAATGTCAGGCTTTCTTTTGGCAAAGACTCATCTCCAAACAAGACTTTTGCCAGCTCTAAGTGTCCACTGGATGATACCGGTAAAAATTCTGTAAGGCCCTGAACAATTCCCAGGATGATAGCTTCTAAATAACTCATGTTTTAATGGAAATAATAAGAGTTGAACATTCTTATTTTTTTTCTCTATTCGGATTTGCCATTATAGCATAAACCTCGATTGCCAAGCCTATCAATACGATTGTTGGTGCCAATCGAATTCTTCTAAAACTGTAGATTTCTTCATTAAAAACTGCAGGGTCATCGCTTCCTCCACCCATCATTAGAGCAAAACCCAATAAGATCACGACAATACCTATGATCATAATCAGATAATTCCTTTTTCCAAAGAGAAATTCTCCAGCCTGTTTGTTTTGATCTTTATTTTTTAACGCCATTTTAATAGTATAATTCGTCTGTTCTTAAATTCAAAAATCGTTGTGTTGCCAAGAAAGTACTTATCCAGGTGATCAATATGCCCATACCAAAAACAATTCCAAATAAACTGGCCATTTCAACTCTATCATCAATCATTCCGAATTCTGGGAATGCATTGTTCAAATAATATAATAAAGCAGATAGTTGAATGATGGCAAATAAAGCTCCTATAATTCCAAGTTTTATGCTGTTCCAAATGAATGGCCTGCGAATGAAACGCTTAGATGCACCCACCATTTGCATAGTCTTGATGGTAAAACGCTTAGAATACACAGATAGTCTGATGGAACTGTTGATCAAGACCACAACAACCAGGGTTGCCAGTCCACAAAAAATTAAAATAAAAAGACTGATTCGCCTTACATTTTTTGTTAGTAAATCAATCAGGGGCTTGTCATAAGAAACCGATGAAACAAATTGATTATCTTGATATTTTGCTTCTATTTCCTGCATTTTCTCAGGGGAAACAAAATCTGCCTTGACATAAATGTCAATTGAATTCTCAAGAGGGTTATAACCTAAAAACTCCATAAAATCCTCTCCGTTCTCTTTTTTATAAATTTCAGCAGCCTCTTCTTTTGAAATAAATTTTGTGCTCTTTGTGAAAGCTTGTTCATCAATTGACACCTGAAGGTTTAAAATCTTATCCTGGGGAATATCATTTTTCAGGTATAGGGTAATCGCAGCGCTTTCCTTGAAATAATTTGACACCTTTTTGGTGTTCAAAATCAGAAGGCCCAGAACTCCAATTAAAAATAATACCAATGAAATACTGATAACTACAGATACATAAGAATATCGCAATCTTCTTTTCTGATAATTTTCAAAGGATTTACTCATGAATTTTTGAATCTTTTTGCGAATTGCAAGGTAATTATTTCTGTAGAAAGGGCAAATAAAAATTCTATGTCTGAATTTATGATTCTATTTCCTGACAGAGCTCTATTAGAACTCCGTTGCTGCTTTTTGGATGAAGAAAGGCGATTAATTTATTGTCAGCTCCCTTTTTCGCAACCTCGTGAATCATTTCGAACCCTTCTTTTTTAAGTCTTTCGATTTCTTGTTCTATATTCTCTACTTCAAAGGCGATATGGTGTATGCCTTCACCTTTTTTTTCGATAAATTTTGAAATGGGATTATCGACAGTTTGTCCTTCGAGTAATTCGACCTTATTCGGGCCAGCCTTAAAAAAAGAAGTTAATACTCCTTCAGATTTGACTTCCTCCATTTTATAAGGTGCTACCCCTAGCAAACGAGTGAATAATTCATTCGATGTCTGGATATTTTTAACCGCTATTCCTATATGCTCAATTTTCTTCATATGAATAATCTTAACCTCTCAAAAATAAAGATTTTATACTAATTAAGTTTTGGTCCCACATTAACGCGAATAATGCTATTTTTGTACTCATGGAAACAAATAGACAGAAAAAAATTGCAGGTGTGATCCAAAAGGATTTGGTAGATATTTTACAGGGAGCTGCGAGAGATGGTATGAAAGGTGTTGTTATATCAGTAACCAAAGTTCAGGTTACTTCTGATTTGGGTCAGGCCAAAGCTTATTTAAGCATTTTTCCATCAGACAAGAAAGAAGAAATTATGGAGGGTATTTCTGCTAATACTCCTATGATTCGCCATGCCATGGCATTGAGAACAAAGAATCAATTGAGAAGAATGCCTGAGTTATTGTTTTTTATAGATGATTCTTTAGATTATATCGATGATATAGATAAGGCTCTGAAAGGAAAAGATAATCCTTTGAAGGATGACAGTTTAAACGGAGAATAAGAAATATCGGATACTATTGAATTTTCCTCTGTACATAGCGAAACGCTACCTTTTTTCAAAAAGCAGCAATAATGCCATTAACATAATTACACTAATCGCGACTTTAGGGGTTATCGTCAGCACGATTGCTTTATTTGTTGTTCTTTCTGTATTTTCTGGGCTGAAGGATTTTAGTCTTAGTTTTATCAGAACCTCAGACCCCGATTTAAAAATCTCTTCTACTCATGGCAAATCTTTTTTTCTGGATGATACCATTAAAGAGGCTTTGGTGAAGAATAAAATTGAAGCTTATACAAAGGTCATTGAAGAACGCGTATTTCTCAGTTATGGAGATAAATCACATGTGGCAAGTATCAAGGGTGTTGATTCAAATTATTTGAACGTGAATCGTCTGGATACGGCAGTTTACTATGGGAATTGGGTAAATTATGATCATATGTACACCGTTGTTATCGGAAGTGCCATTTCGAATTCTTTATCTATTTCTTCGTATGATTTTGCCGAAACGTTAAAGGTAGCGGTGCCAAGGCCAGGGAAAGGATATATTACCAATCCTAAGAATGCATTTAATCAATTAGGAGTTCAAACAATTGGAGTTTACAGATTGACAGATGATATTGATAAAAAGTTTGTTTATGGAAACTTAATTATGGCTCAGGAATTATTAAACTACAAACCTGATCAGATTTCTGCGATTGAGGTAAGAGTAGGCCCTGATAATGATGTAAAGGATGTACAACAGGCCCTGCAGAATAGTTTGGGAAATCGTTTTGAGGTGAAAACCAGACAGCAGCTGAATTCTGTATTTTATAAAATGTTAAACACTGAAAACCTTGTGTCTTATTTAGTATTCACCTTGATTTTAGTGATTGCACTATTTAATGTTATTGGTGCGATCGTAATGATGATTATCGATAAAAGAGAAAACCTGAAAACTCTTTTTCATCTGGGTTCTACAGTAAAGGAAATTAGAAAGGTCTTTGTATTCCAAGGATTTTTGCTCACATTTTTTGGATTGATCGTTGGATTGGTCATTTCCATTCCTTTTGTGTTGCTCCAAAAAAAATATGGTTTTATAATGATTACGCAATCACTTGCCTATCCTGTAGAATTTCGCATTGTCAATGTGATGGTCGTAATTCTAACCCTATTATGCCTTGGTTATCTTTCAGCCAAAATCGCCAGTGCAAGAATTTCAAAAAAATTGGTTTCTTAGGAGAATTAGGCTTTATTCCAGTGTACCTTTGATTTAAGTCAGCCCTTCACTTAAGTGAAGGGGTCATAAGTTAACATTTACTCATACAGGTTATAAAGGTTAAAACAGTAATTTGATTTTTGAAAAGAATAAAGTATTTCATGTTTACAATCAAGGAAATAATCGTGGTAGGATTTTTTTTGATGATAGAAACTATGAGTATTTTCTGTTTAAAGTTAAGAATTATATTCTGCCATATGCCGATATAATTGCCTGGTGTTTAATGCCAAATCATTTTCATTTGATGATTCATGTTCGTGAGATGGACATTTGTATATTCAAATGTGATGACCCAAAAAAGAAGAGGTTAAGATCTATTAATCAGTCAATTGGCATAATGTTAAGATCCTATACAAGAGCTGTTAACAAAGAGAACAAGTGGAGCGGCTCTTTGTTTAGGAGTGGAACTAAAGCTATTCCTGTCAATAGTTTAAAGAGCTTGATGCCTACCCTTGCAAATACTCAAAACATTGCCCTACTCAAGTCGATAATTACTGAGAAACAATACCCTCAAATTTGTTTTAACTATATTCATTTGAATCCTGTACGGGCTAGATTGGTTAAAACACCATTAGCTTGGAAGTATTCTTCAGCCAGAGAATTCTATAGTGTTGGAAAAATTAAATTGACGAATATTAAACTTGCTAAAAATTTGGTCGATATAAATTCAGTGTTTGACTTAAGTGAAGGTCTGACTTAAGTAAAGGGCTGACTTAAGTCAAACCTTCACGATTCATCACCAAACTTCTCAAGCACTTCCTCAAAAACATCAAATACCTCCTGTTTGCTGTCCCCGGTAACCATGCGAAGTCTATATTCTTTAAAATGAGGGATGCCTTTGAAATAATTGGTGTAATGTCTTCGAGTTTCATACAATCCGGCATGGTCACCGTTCCAGGCGATGGCCATTTCTAAATGCCGTTTGGCTGTTTTAACTCTTTCAGGAATTCCCGGGGAAGGAAGATGTTCACCCGTTTTAAAATAGTGTTTAACATCAGCAAAAAACCAAGGATTACCTATGCTCGCCCTTCCTATCATTGCTCCATCAAGGCCATATTTGTCTCTCATAAGAACTGCTTTCTCAGCAGAGTTCACATCGCCATTACCAAAAACGGGAATATGCATTCGAGGATTGTTTTTTACATCGGCTATGGGTTCCCAAACAGCATCACCCTTATACATTTGAGCCCGAGTTCTTCCGTGAATTGCAATGGCTTGGATGCCTACATCTTGCAGTTTTTCGGCAACGTCTTTTATATAGATACTATCATGATCCCAGCCAAGTCGTGTTTTGACGGTTACAGGGAGTTTCGTATGTTTTACCATGGCTTCGCTAAGAGAGATCATGAGAGGAATATCTTTTAGAATTCCAGCACCGGCTCCTTTACTGACTACTTTTTTTACGGGGCAACCGAAATTAATATCGATAAAATCGGGTTGTGATCTTTCAACAATCTCAACCGTCTTCAACATAGAATCCAGATTGGCCCCAAAAATTTGAATTCCAACAGGCCGCTCTTTATCATAAATGTCTAATTTTTGAACACTTTTGGCTGCATCTCTGATCAATCCTTCAGAGGAAATAAATTCAGTATATACAACATCGGCTCCCTGTTCTTTGCAAAGTGCCCTGAATGGAGGATCACTTACATCTTCCATAGGGGCCAATAATAGCGGAAATTCTCCTAATTCTATGTCACCTATTTTTGCCAAACTAAATTTTTAGGCTGCAAAATTACGGTTTTTTTTAATATAGATTTCAAGGATGCTCCTGGCTTAAAATATAGTGGTGCCCATATTTTGAATGCATTTACCTGAAATTTCTTTGAAACTTTTTTAAAAAACGTATTTTTGGACTTAATTAATCAATTCTATGAAATTTAAATTTATTATTCTGAGCGTTTTCGCCTTGTTGCTTTCGTGTAAATCGTCTCAAGACAACAGTGGTTATGATGGAAAATCTGGGGCTACCAAAATGGTGAATAAGGTCCATTACCCTGAGGAAAAACATCTAAAAAATATTAAACAATTTACTTTTGGAGGAGATAATGCCGAAGCTTATTGGAGTTTCGATAGCTCAAAATTAGTGTTTCAGGCAAATAATAAAGAATGGGGACTGTCTTGTGATCAAATATTTACGATGGATGCTTCAAAGCCCCTGGATAGTTTAGAAATTCCTCAATTGATAAGTACTGGTACAGGTAGAACTACCTGCAGTTATTTCCTGCCAGGAGATAAGACCATAGTTTATTCATCTACCCACCTGGCAGATAAAGAATGTCCTGAAGTACCCAAAAAGGAAGATTATGGCAATAAGTATATCTGGCCGGTTTATAAAGGCTATGATATTTTTGTCGCAGATTTGAATGGTAAGCAGTTAAAGCAGTTGACTTTTGAAGATGGATATGATGCCGAGCCAACGGTATCTCCAAAAGGAGATAGGATTGTTTTTACTTCAACGCGAACAGGAGATTTGGAATTATTTACCATGAATATTGATGGAAGTAATGTGAAGCAGGTGACTCATGACTTAGGTTATGATGGTGGGGCTTTTTTCTCTCCGGATGGTGAGAAGTTGATATTTCGCTCATCACGTCCCAAAACTGAGACCGAAATAAAAGAATACAAAGATTTGTTGGCAGCAGGGCTGGTACAACCAACGAATATGGAATTATACGTTTGTAATGTTGATGGATCTGACTTAAAGAAGATTACAGATTTGGGTAGCGCTAACTGGGCACCATTTTTTCATCCTTCGGGAAAGAAGGTGATTTTCTCAAGCAACCATGTTTCGAAAAGAAGTTTCAATTTGTTTATGATTAATTTAGACGGAACAGGATTGGAACAGATTACCTTTGATAAGGTTTTTGATGCATTTCCGATGTTTTCACCTGATGGAAAGAAAATAGTATTCTCTTCAAATAGAAATAATTATGGTACCCGTGACACCAATCTTTTTATTGCAGATTGGGTCGATTAAAGAATTGAAATATGACGAAAAAATATAACTGGGCTATATTGGGATGTGGAAAAATAGCCCGAAAGTTTGCTGCAGATCTTTCTTTATTGCCTCAGGCCAATTTATATGCTGCTGCTTCAAGAAGTTTGGATAATGCAACAGCATTTGCAGAGGATCTTGGATTTGAAAAAGCCTATGGATCTTATCAAGAAATGGTTGAGGATCCAAAGGTGGATGTGGTCTATGTGGCTACACCTCACGCCAAGCACCTTGAACACAGCACCCTGTGTTTGGTTCATAAAAAGGCAGTGCTTTGCGAAAAGGCCTTCGCCATGAATACAAAGGAGGTCGATCAAATGATTGCGAGTTCAAAAGCCAACAATACCTTTTTAATGGAGGCCTTCTGGACCATTTTTTCGGCCAAGTTTTTAAAAGTGATGGAATTGTCGAAAGATAAAGAATTGGGACAATTGCGATTTGTGAAATCAGATTTTATGTTTAAAGCCGATTTTGATCCTGAAAAGAGATTATATAATATTGATCTTGGAGCTGGCTCATTATTAGACATAGGTATTTACCCAATTTTCAGATCCTTGATGTTATTAGGTAAACCATCTCAAATAAAAACCATGGCAAATATCAGGGAAACAGGAGTTGAAGACAGTATCAGTATGCTTTTCTCTTATGATAACGGAGCGATGGCGGTTCTTACCTCGAGTTTCGAAAGTAGCTGTCATAATGAGACAGAACTATGTTTTGAAAATGGCTTTATTAAGTTTATCAGAGAACCTGAGCTTCCTATATTAATTGAAAAAAATGGAGTGCAGGAGGAAATTTTTATAGAGGAACCCCAAGGAATGGGCTATGAATTGGAAGCAGCTCATGTAATGGATTGTCTCGATCAAAACCTGATCGAAAGCCCGGTTTTACCCTTGTCAGCAAGTCGAGATCTCATGGAAATAATGGATCGGGTGCGAAAGGATGCCGGTATTGTTTTTCCGAAGCACGATTAATCACACGAATTAGGTTTTGCCAATCAACTAATTGGTTATATTTGCGCAAATATTGAAGATAGGAAGACTAGGATGAAGAACATACGTAACTTTTGTATTATTGCTCATATTGATCATGGTAAAAGTACCTTGGCGGATAGGTTGCTGGAATATACCAACACCATTTCTGATCGGGAGAAACAAGATCAATTACTTGATAGTATGGACCTCGAAAGAGAACGAGGAATCACCATTAAGAGCCATGCGATTCAAATGGATTATGAATTAGAAGGAGAAAAGTATGTTTTGAACCTGATCGATACTCCTGGTCATGTGGATTTTTCCTACGAAGTTTCCAGATCCATCGCCTCTTGTGAAGGCGCATTGTTGATTGTGGATGCAGCACAGAGTATTCAAGCTCAAACGATTTCAAATCTCTACCTTGCTTTAGATAATGATCTTGAGATCATTCCTGTGTTGAATAAGGTAGATTTGCCCAGTGCCAATCCAGAGGAAGTGACAGATGATATTGTTGATTTGTTGGGATGTGACCCTGAAGAGGTGATACACGCCAGTGGTAAAACAGGATTTGGGGTTGAAAACATTTTACAAGCCATCATCGATAGAGTTCCAGCACCAGAAGGAGACCCTGATGGGCCTTTACAGGCATTGATATTCGATTCTGTTTATAATTCCTATAGAGGGGTTGAAACATATTTTCGTGTTATTAATGGTGAGATTAAAAAAGGTCAGCGAATTAAGTTTCTGGCAACTGATAATGAGTATTTTGCTGATGAGGTAGGTACACTTAAATTAAATCAGGAACCAAAAAAGAGTATTAAGGCAGGTGATGTTGGCTATTTAATTACCGGGATCAAAACAGCAAGTGAAGTTAAGGTAGGAGATACGATAACAGATGCTGTAAACCCTACTCAGGAAATTATTGAAGGATTTGAGGATGTAAAACCTATGGTATTCGCCGGGATTTACCCTGTAGATACAGATGAGTATGAAGAATTAAGAGCTTCCATGGAAAAGTTGAAACTCAATGATGCTTCCCTGGTTTTTGTTCCTGAAAGTTCTGCGGCCTTAGGATTTGGTTTTAGATGCGGGTTTTTAGGGATGCTGCATTTAGAGATTATTCAGGAAAGACTGGAGCGAGAATTTGATATGACCGTTATTACGACGGTTCCCAATGTGTCTTATCATGCCTATACCAACAAACGTCCTGATGATATGATATTGGTAAATAATCCAAGTGACTTGCCTGAACCTTCCACGTTGAACAGGGTGGAGGAGCCATTTATTAAGGCGAGTATCATTACCAAATCAGATTTTGTAGGGCCGGTAATGAGTTTATGTATCGAGAAAAGAGGTGAAATAACCAATCAGACCTACCTGACTACAGAAAGAGTAGAATTGAGTTTTGATATGCCGCTTTCAGAAATAGTTTTTGATTTTTACGATAGATTAAAAACGGTGTCAAAAGGGTATGCTTCCTTTGACTATCATCCTATTGGGTTTAGATCGTCTAAATTGGTGCGTGTGGATATTTTGTTGAATGGCCAACCTGTAGATGCTTTATCTGCCTTACTCCACGATAGTACGGCTTACGCGATTGGTAAAAAGATGTGTGAAAAATTACGTCAATTGATTCCAAGACAACAATTTGACATACCTGTTCAGGCTGCAATTGGAGCTAAAATAATTGCCAGAGAGACCATCAAGGCCCTAAGAAAAGATGTGACCGCCAAATGTTATGGCGGTGATATTTCCAGAAAGAGAAAGCTTCTTGAAAAGCAGAAAAAGGGTAAGAAGCGAATGCGTTTGGTAGGAAATGTTGAAATTCCACAACAGGCCTTTATGGCAGTATTAAAACTGAATGATTAAATTGCTTTGTTAGCCTGAAAACAGGTCTGGATCTGAGCCTTTGTTTTTTCCTGATTCTCCTTTTTTGGGACCGGCCTTTCGAACCTTTATGGACTGATTTTTACCGGTTAAATGATCTACTATTTTATCAATTGGACTTTTAGCTTCAGGGCTTAATTTACTGGGTACGGTGGTGAGGTTTCCATCTCTGGCAGCAATGTACTGTGGAGATAGTATCTCAACACCCTCTTCGTTGAATACATCCAAAATATTTTTATGTATATCCGAGTATATTAAGGCCATTTTTTTGGCTTCCTTACTATAGGCATTTATTTCGTATGCTACATAATTATCGTCTAAACTGGTTTGAAGTACAAATGGTTTGGGTTCAGGTTCAATGTGTATACTCTTTAATGCCGCCTCGATCAATAACTTTTCAACCAATTCCCATGATACATCATAACCAATAGTAATAGAAGTATGCAGTAGAAGACCATTTTTCTCAACATTGGCCGAATAATTGACCAGGTGGTTGATGATGATATTGGCATTAGGGATAGTGACATCTTCATTTTTAATAGTACGAATTCTGGTCACCAGCAGGGTTTTTTCAACCACATCCCCAATAGTATCCTGAATTCTAACCCGGTCACCGATTTGGTATGGCCTCATATATGTAATGACAACTCCGGCTACAATATTGGCAACCGCAGAGGTAGAACCAAAGGAGACCAAGGCCCCGATAAAAATTGATACACCTCTAAAAGCAGGTGATGTCGATCCTGGTAAATGCGGATATATAAGGACAAGAGCAAAAGCCCAGATCAGAAGTCCTATGATCTTCTGTGTGGTATTGGCCCAATCTTTAGGAAATCCTTTAATGATAAATTTTTCTGCTTCTATATCCTCAACAATATCACGAAGCACGCGAATTACATATCTTGTGACAAAAATGATGACCAGAATAAAAATTAAATTGGGTAAAAAATCTATAAAACCAAAGAAGACGAATTTAATTGGCCTTGCCAGGTAGCCATAAAACTTATGAACCAGATCCTCGGTCCATGGAAAAAAGCTGAACATAAATGGTAAATAGGTCAGAAAAATAAAGCCTAAGGTCATAATTCTGGCCACATTCGCGATAAAGACAAAAATGTTTTGCGTGTTTTTTGGGATAAAATATTTAAAAATATTCTTCTTGTTTTTCAGAAACCTTTTTTCAAATTTCGACAAGTAGACCATTAATTTTCCGAAAAGCCAATTGACTAATTTAATCGCGAGAATTAAAACAATTAGTGACAGTAAAAAGTATCCAATTCTGATCAACCATTCTTTGGTAGTTAAATCATATTTGCTCTCTTGCTTTAAGGCATCTTTAAATTTAATGAGTTGCATTTCTGCCAGAGCCTTTAGTGAGAGGTTGTTTGTTTTTGCATCATTTTTTGTGATAATAAAGGCCACCTCATCATTATACATGATACTAATAAATTCCTTGTGTTTTTGAAGATAAATGCTATCACTGGCACTGTCATAATTCTGTGTAAGACCCTCTAATCGATTGGATATTTGTTGAGCCCGGTATTGAACCGGATATTCTTTAGGAGAAAAGCGAATTAGGAAAAGAGTGTCATTGTCAAAGATGACAGGTGCAATGTCACTATTTTTTTTCTGATCATCAGTAGTAGTGACTTCTCGATTATTTGAGCCTTTTATGCTGTCTGTTTCGGGAGTTTGGGCTGTTGCAAAACAGCACATCAGACTAAAAAGAAATGCCAATGCAAGTTGAGGGGAGTGCATAAATAAATTAGTTTGTCTAGCTAATATACTAGAAAAAAATGTATTTACCTGAGGACCTATAGTTTAGGAAGTGTATTTTGAGTTGATAATCAGGTTTGGGGAGACATATGTATTATGAAATTCCCATCCCTTTCAACAAATTGTCAAGGTCATCTGCTTGTTGAAAACAAGCGTTTACTTTATTCGAATCCTCGCAAAAAGTATGATTTACATGGTCAGAACTGCAATCAATTACGCTCAGATCAATTCTGTTGAATTTTTTATCAATCAATTTACAACGCTCAAGAAGTATATCAAGAGAATCGTCATTGGATGTTTCATAGCCTCTTTGAGACAGGAATCCTTTTAGGTAATTTTCAATCGCGAAAAGAGTGTTTTTGCAAACAAGAAAATTGACCACATCTTCCTGAGGTTTATACAATTCTTCATTCGCTTTTTTTAATTGCTCATTGGCGGTATTAAAATGATTTTTTGTTTTTTCATCCATGATTTGAAAATTTAAAACCCCATAAAACAATGATGTTTTATGGGGTTTGGATTGACAAAATTACATGCTTTTAAACAGTTCTAATCTTTCCCATTTAGAATCTACTTCCTCCTGTGCCTGATGTAACAGTTCAGAGGCCAAAGAGGCATTTTCTTTTGCAACACGAGTGAATCTCGCTTCGTTGTACATGAATTCTTCTAATGGTGCAGAAGGTGCTTTCGAATCTAGTTTAAACTTTTTCCCTTTTGGTTTTGACGGGTCAAATCTAAACAATGGCCAGTAACCAGTGTCGACAGCTTTTGCTTGTTGAGTGGCGCCGTGTTTCAGATCATACCCATGTTCCCCACAATGAGAGTAAGCCACTATTAGCGAAGGGCCATCATACTCGGCTGCTTCTTTAATAGCTCTTAGGGTTTGAACATCTTTGGCGCCCATGGCAATTTGTGCTACATAAACATTTCCGTATGAGATAGCCTGCATAGACAAACTCTTCTTAGGCGTTTTTTTACCGGCTATTGAGAATTTCGCGCTTGCTCCTAAAGGTGTGGCTTTAGATGTCTGTCCACCCGTATTTGAGTAAACTTCAGTATCCATTACCAGAATGTTGATGTTTTCTCCAGAGGCCAGTACATGATCAACACCACCATAACCGATGTCATAAGCCCATCCATCTCCACCAAAGATCCAGACAGCTTTTTTGCGAAGATACTCGGTCAATTGATTCAGCTTTTTAGCCTCTTCATTATTGTCTAAAATATCTAAGGTTTTCTTTAATTTGTCTATATCCTCAAACTTTTTGGCTTTTTCAGTTTCATCAGTTTCCGGATTGTTTAGAATAGCGGTCACCAATTCACTTCCAACCAATAATTCTAATGATCGAAGTAAATTCACAGCTATCTCCTGTTTCTTGGTCAGTGCCAACTGCATTCCAAGACCGAATTCAGCATTGTCTTCAAATAGTGAATTGGCCCAGGCTGGTCCTCTTCCAAATTCATTTGTTCTATAAGGAGTGGTTGGAAGATTACCTCCGTAAATTGAGCTACATCCTGTGGCATTTGCAATCATGATGCTGTCACCATATAATTGTGTGATCAACTTAATATAGGGTGTTTCACCACAACCGGAACAAGCCCCTGAGAATTCAAATAAAGGTTGTAAAAACTGAGCTCCTTTTACGTTGGAAGTGCTCAATTCAGTTCTGGCATAATCAGGAAGGTCAATAAAGAAGTCCCAATTTTGATTTTCAACGACATCATGCTCTAATTTTTTACGCATATTGATCGATTTGAAGCCAGGAATTTCTTTGCTTTCTGCAGGACAAACTTCGACACAAAGGTCACATCCTGTACAGTCCTCAGGTGAAACTTGAAGCACATAAGCATCATCTTTGGCAAAAGGCCTTCCTTTGGCAGGTACATGCTTAAGCGTTAATGGTGCTTCAAAGATTTCTTCTTTAGAAACTACCTTGGCTCTTATGGCAGCATGAGGGCATATCGCAACACATTTATTACATTGAGTACAGATGTTTTCATCATCCCAGATGGGAATAAAGTGTGCAATACCACTTTTTTCATATTGGGTGGTTCCCGTTGGGAACGTACCATCAACCGGGAAAGCACTAACAGGTAATTCATCACCTCTACCGGCAAGAATCGTCTCTAATACCTCAGTGACAAAACCATCAGGTGCATTGGTCATGGCAGAAACAAACTGTTTGTGACTTGTGACCTCACCTGGAAGTTCAACTTTATGAAGATTTTCAAGAGATTTGTCAACGGCCTCAAAGTTCATTTGTACAATTTTGTCGCCTTTATGAGAGTATGACTTCACAATGGCATCCTTGATTTTCTGTATGGCTTCTTTTTTAGGAAGTACGCCTGAAATGGCAAAGAAACAAGTTTGAAGTACCGTATTGGTTCGCTTTCCTAATTTCGCTTCCTGGGCTACTTTTGAGGCATCTACGATATAAAAATTAACTTCATTTTCAATCAAATGTTTCTGCATTTCTTCTGGCAGTTGTTCCCAGATCTCATCTTTAGAATATGGTGAATTCAATAAGAATGTACCGCCTTTTTTCAGATCATTGATCATATCATATTTTTCAATGAAATTGAATTGATGAGAGGCAATAAAATCAGCTTTTTCTATGAGATACGAAGAATGGATCGGTTCAGGACCAAATCTTAAATGTGAAATGGTCTGAGCACCGGCTTTTTTTGAATCGTAAACGAAGTATCCCTGAACAAAGTTGTCAGTGGTTTCTCCAATAATTTTGATCGAATTTTTATTACCACCAACTGTACCGTCAGATCCTAAACCATAGAACATGCAATTGAAGGTGGTTTTTTTCACGTCAAATACGGGATCGGCCATTAAACTGGTATGCGTTATATCGTCAATAATACCGACCGTAAAATGATTTTTAGGTTTGTCTTTTAATAGTTCGTCATAGATGCCTTTCACCATTTTTGGAGTAAACTCTTTGGAAGATAATCCGTAGCGTCCCCCTACGATGGTTGGTAATGTTTCGTTACTTTCCATATAAGCGCTAAGCACATCCATATAAAGAGGTTCACCGATACTTCCAGGTTCTTTTGTTCTGTCTAGAACCGCAATTTTTTTAACTGTTTTTGGAATCTGATCGATAAAATCTTTGACAGAGAAGGGTCGGTAAAGTCGTACGAACAAGGCACCAACTTTTTCGCCTTCTGCCACCATTTTTTCCATGGCTTCATAAACAGGACCTTCACCAGATCCCATAATAACAGTAACTCGCTCAGCTTCAGGATGACCTATATAATTAAACAAGTCATAGCGTCTGCCTGTATGTGCATAAAACTCATCCATCACGCTTTGAACGATTTCAGGAACCTTGTCATAATAGGTATTGGCAGCTTCTCTGGCCTGGAAAAATACATCCGGGTTTTGAGATGTCCCTCTGATGACCGGATTGTCTGGGTCAAGAGAATTTTTCTTGTGTGCCATAATGCGATCTTCTGGCATCATAGCCTTTATGATATCATCTGGGATAGAATCAATTTTTGAGATTTCATGAGACGTTCTAAAGCCGTCAAAAATGTTCATAAAAGGAATTCTTGATCTCAGTGTAGCAACTTGAGAAATAAGGGCAAAATCTTGTGCTTCCTGAACCGAACCACCAAAGAGCATGGCAAACCCTGTTTGTCTGGCCGACATCACATCACTGTGGTCTCCAAAAATAGAAAGTGCATGCGTAGCAACAGTTCTTGCTGCGACATGAATGACACTAGGGAGTAACTCACCTGCCATTTTATACATATTAGGGATCATAAGAAGTAAACCCTGCGAAGCGGTGAACGTGGTTGTTAGTGCACCGGCCTGTAAAGAGCCGTGAACAGCACCTGCAGCGCCACCTTCACTTTGCATCTCGACAATGCGAGGAATGTTATTCCAGATATTTTTTTGTTCTTTAGAACTGTAAAGATCTACATGTTCACCCATGGGTGATGCTGGAGTAATTGGATAAATGGCACACACTTCATTTGTCTTATGCGCTATTCTGGCAACCGCTTCATTTGCATCACAAATTATTTTTTCGAATTGTTTTTTCATTTTGTAGAAAGTTTAAAAATGTGAGATAAGTTTACTACTGCTTTTAAGGCTTCGTCTGTTAGCAATATTAACTGGATGTAAAATTATGGCTAAAGCAAGACTTAAATTATGATATAAGTCATAGGCTTATTTTGCAGAGGTTTGGCACAAAAAAAAAGAGTATTTGTAATCAAATACTCTTTTTAAGATTGTTGGTAGAAACTATTTTATTCTCCGTGCATCCAAACTTTTTTAGCGAGAAGCGTCTCTTCTGACTCTACATTATCTTCATCAGGAACACAACAGTCAACCGGACATACAGCCGCACATTGAGGTTCATCATGGAAGCCTTTACATTCAGTACACTTATCTGTTACAATAAAGTAAAACTCATCACTAATGGCCTCATTTTCAGCATCTGCATCAACTTCCCTTCCGTCAGGAGTCGTTACTTCACCACTTAATGAAGTTTCATCTGAATAGGACCATTCACTGTCTGGTTCATAAATTGCATTATTTGGACATTCAGCAACGCAAGCGTCACAATTTATACATTCGTCTGTTATAATTATAGCCATTTTATTATTTTTTAAAATTCTCCAACAAAGTTAAAGAAATATAATTTTATAAATTTCAGAAAAATGAAAATTTAGAATTATTCCAAATAAGAGATTCTCAGGACTTTATATGTAATAAAAATTACAGATTGATAAAAGTCATATTCTGTATTAAGTCGGCACCTTACTTTTAACTACTAAATGAGTAGGGTAATATAAAATTTAGTAAATTTATCAAAAATATACAGAAGATGGCTGTTAATAATATTGAACCGAATCAGACAGAAGTTGAATCCTTAAGTGCAGTAGTTATAAGATTTGTTGGTGACTCTGGCGATGGGATGCAGTTGACTGGTACTCAGTTTACTGACACTTCTGCTATGTTTGGAAATGACGTTGCGACCTTTCCAAACTACCCAGCTGAAATTAGAGCACCTCAGGGAAGTTTGTATGGAGTTTCAGGTTTTCAAGTGCATATTGGTAGTATAGAAATCAGTACTCCAGGCGATGATCTTGATCTTTTGGTTGCTATGAATCCGGCAGGATTAAAAACCAACCTTCATGCGGTAAAAGCGGGGCATACCATAATTGTTGATATTGACGCTTTTACGAAAAAGAATTTGCAAAAAGCCGAATATGAATCAAACCCTTTGGAAGATGGTAGTCTTGAAAATTACCGGGTCATTGAGGTGTCGATGACCTCGATGACAAAGGAGTCCTTAAAAGACATGGGTCTTGATAATAAGAGCATCACAAGAAGTAAGAATATGTTTGCCCTTGGAATGGTGTATTGGATGTATGACCGGGAGATGGATCATACCCTGAATTTCTTTAATCAGAAGTTTAAATACAAGCCAGAGGTTGCTGAGGCCAATGCTAAAGTGTTAAAGGCGGGATTTTTCTATGCTGAAACACTTGAATTGATTCCGAATGCCTATAAGATCTTGCCTTCTGAAATGGCCAGTGGTACTTATCGTATTGTGAATGGAAATACTGCAACAGCCTGGGGATTTTTAGCGGCAGCCGAGAAGTCAGGTCTGGAATTATTTTTAGGTTCTTATCCAATTACACCAGCCACAGATATTTTACATGAACTGGTAAAGCATAAAGACTTTGGGGTTAAAGCCTTTCAGGCGGAGGATGAAATAGCAGGAGTAACATCAGCTATCGGTGCATCTTTTGCAGGAGATTTAGCAATAACAACCACTTCAGGGCCAGGTTTGGCACTTAAAGGTGAAGCGATTGGTTTGGCATTAATGACAGAGTTGCCGTTGGTTGTTGTTAACGTGCAACGGGGAGGGCCTTCAACAGGACTTCCTACTAAAACTGAACAGTCCGACTTGTTACAAGCCATGTATGGGAGAAACGGAGAATCGCCTGTGATTGTTATTGCTGCGAGTACGCCATCAAATTGTTTTGATTATGCATATATCGCTGCAAAACTGACTTTGGAACATATGACACCAGTCATTTTGTTGACAGATGGTTATATCGCGAACGGATCGGAACCATGGAGAATAAAATCAATAAATGATATGCCTGACATAAAAACCCAGGTGATTGATGAACGTTCAGATACCTGGCATCCTTATGATCGCGACAACGATACGCTTTCAAGGAACTGGGCAATTCCAGGAACAGCCGGTCTTGAGCATCGGGTGGGAGGACTTGAAAAAGATAAGATTACAGGGAATGTTTCTTACGTACCTGATAATCATGAGTATATGACAAACATACGGGCTGAAAAAGTAAAGAGGGTTGAGAATTATATACCTGATTTAAAAGCTGAATATAATGAAGAGGGAGACCTTTTGGTTATTGGATGGGGTGGAACTTATGGAAGTTTGCACTCTGCTGTAAGAAAAATGGATACCAAAGGTTATAAAATAGGCCATGCTCATTTTCACTATTTGAATCCGTTTCCAAAGAATACCGCAGAGGTGTTATCTAAATTTAAGAAGATCATAATTTGTGAATTGAACAAGGGCCAATTGGCCGGAATTATTAAGGGAAGATTCCCTGAACATGAATATATCCAGTATAACAAGGTGATGGGTTTACCATTTTCAGTGACAGATCTGAGAGAAAAATTCAAAAACCTAATAAAAGATAGTTGATATGCAGGACACAATAGAAAAAAAATATACGTTTAAGGATTTTGCCAGCGACCAGGAGGTTAGATGGTGTCCGGGCTGTGACGATTATGTGATTTTAAGAGCCATGCAAAAAGCACTGCCTGAAATGGGTGTTAAAAAAGAAGATGTGGTTTTTATTTCGGGTATAGGATGTTCATCCAGGTTTCCCTATTATATAGATTCTTATGGCATGCATAGCATCCACGGACGTGCTGCAGCCATTTCAAGTGGAGTGAAATTAGCGAACCCAGAATTGAGTGTTTGGATGATCACTGGAGATGGAGATAGTTTAGCGATTGGCGGGAATCATTTTATTCATGTGTTACGACGAAATTTAGATCTTAACATCATTTTATTTAATAATGAAATATACGGTTTGACCAAAGGTCAGTTTTCACCAACATCTCTGATAGGACAAAAAACGAAATCATCTCCTTATGGAAATACACAACCTCCTTTTCATCCAGGGGAATTGGCATTAGGTGCTCAGGCAAGATTTTTCGCAAGATTAGGTGGAAATAGTCCTAAAGAAATGACAAGTTTATTTATAGAAGCTGAGAAGTTTAAGGGAACATCATTGATTGAAATTCTTCAAAATTGTGTCATTTTTAATGATGGATGTTTTACCCAATTTACGGATAAGAATGTGCGGGAAGATAAACAACTCTTTCTTGAGCATGGCAAGCCGATGATCTTTGGAAAGGAAAGGGATAAAGGTCTTGTCTTGAATGGTTTGAAATTAGAGGTGGTCACTATTGGCGAGAATGGGGTCAGTGAAGCAGATGTTTTGGTTCATGACGCCAAATGCGAGGACAATACCCTGCATCAGATGCTTGTTAAATTACAGTATCCTTTGGCAACGGGTATTATAAGAAGTTTTGAAGATGCAACCTTTGAAGAACGAGAGGCCACATTGAACGAAAAGGTAAAGTCGAAATCCAAGTTTGCTAAAGTAGATGACTTGTTTTTTTCTGGAGAAACCTACGAAGTAAAATAGATATAGAACAGGGTGGCTGTGGTCACCCTTTTTTTTTATGAAGATAAATAATGAGTGAAAATTAGAATGAATTATGGGCTATGAGGCAATTTTAGTATTTTTTATAGCAGGGATTTTTCTTGTGGTTTTGGCCAATGTCTTATCAGGACTGATCTCTCATAAATCTGAGAATGAATCCAAAAAGGAACCCTACGAATGTGGTGTTGAGACCATTGGGCCTACCTGGGTGCAGTTTAAGGTGGGATATTACCTTTTTGCCGTACTTTTTTTATTGTTCGATATAGAGGTCGCATTTCTTGTGCCCTGGGCTACGGTGTTTAAGGAAGTAGGTACAGTGGCCTTGGTTGAGATCATACTGTTTTTATTTATACTGGGATTAGGATTATTATATGCATGGAAAAAAAGAGCGTTGAAATGGGAGTAGAAGGACAGGCATTGGGGAAAGATTTTCCTGGAAGGGTAATACCTGCCGGGAATGGTGCGAATATTGTGATTACCTCATTGGACAAAGTAATTAACTGGGGACGGTCTAATTCACTATGGCCCCTGTATTTTGGAACGAGTTGCTGTGCCATCGAAATGATGCAAACCGGAGCGGCAAGACATGATTGGTCTCGGTTTGGATTTGAAGTGGCCAGACCATCACCCAGACAAGCAGATTTAATTATTATAGCAGGAACCATTGTCAATAAAATGGCACCCGTACTGAGAAGGTTATACGATCAGATGGCAGAGCCAAAATACGTAATAGCCATGGGAGCTTGTGCCATTTCAGGAGGCCCTTTTTATTATAATTCCTATTCTGTGGTGAAAGGTGCTGATCACGTGATTCCGGTGGATGTATATGTGCCCGGATGCCCACCAAGACCAGAAGCTTTATTAGACGGAATGTTTATTCTTCAAGACAAAATTCGAAACGAAAATCGTTTAGAAAAAATTAATCCTATTGAGGGCTTTGACGAAGGTAAGCTTTAAAAACAAGGTGATGACAAATCAAGAAATACAAGAAATAGTTTCAAGCTGGAGCGAGCAATTAGAATTTACTGAAGAAGCTTCTGAGTTTTTGAACGTGACAGTGCCCAAAGAATTGTTAGTTGAAATATGTACGAAGTTAAGAGAAGTACCTTCTTTGGATTTTGATTATTTGTTCTGTTTGACCGGTATAGATTATGGAGAAAATTTAGGTGTAATTTACCACTTAGAATCGATTGTAAAAAAGCATGCAATCGTAGTAAAAGTGAGTACTGATAACAGAGAGGCTCCAGAATTGGACACGGTGTGTACTATTTGGCGAACAGCTGAGTTTCACGAAATGGAAGTCTATGATTTTTTGGGAATCACATTTAAGAATCACCCCAATATGAAACGATTGTTTCTTCCACCTCAGTGGGACGGTTTCCCTTTGAGGAAAGATTATGTAGATGAATCAAATATGGTGATCAAATAAGAGATAGATGGAGCAAGTAGTTAACGATAGTTTCAAAACTCAGGAATACTTTATAAATATGGGGCCGCAGCACCCGGCAACTCATGGTGTGTTGCGTTTGATTTTGACCATTGATGGCGAAATCATCAAAAAGGTTGAACCTGATCTTGGGTATATTCACCGGTCTATTGAAAAGATGTGTGAACGTGACAGCTATCAGCAGATTGTTCATTTGACAGACCGTATGGATTATTTGTCTTCTCACATCAATAACGAAGCGGTTTGCCTGACAGTTGAAAAAGCACTTGAATTAGAAGTGACAGATAGGGTAAAAGTTGTGAGAACCATATTAGGTGAGCTTACCAGAATGGCATCTCATATGCTTTGGTGGGGTGTCATGGGGATGGATTTAGGAGCATTGACCTCTTATTTTTATGCCTTTCGTGATCGCGAAATGATCAACGATATTTTTGAAGAGACATGTGGGGCTCGATTGACCATGAATTATAATATTCCAGGTGGTTTGATGTTTGATATTCACCCAAATTTTGTGAAGAGAACAAAGGAGTTTATTGCCCATTTCAGAACCAAACTTCCCGAATATGATACATTGCTTACAGGAAATGTGATCTTTCAAAAAAGAACAAAGGGAATCGGGATCTTAACGAAAGAAAAGGCGATTTCTTACGGGGCTTCTGGCCCTGTAGCTAGAGGTTCAGGATTTGCAAGTGATGTAAGAAAACGACATCCTTATAGTGCATATGACAGGGTTGATTTTAAACAATCTCTGGAAACAGCAGGCGATAATTTGGCCAGATATCAGGTTCGAATTAAAGAAATGTGGGAGTCAATGAATATTATCGAGCAATTGATCGATACGATTCCTGAAGGAGCATATCAAACGCCAACCAAGGCGGTAATAAAACTTCCGAAAGGGGAGTATTATCAGCGCGTTGAAACAGCCAGAGGAGAATTAGGTGTATATATCAATAGCACAGGAACGAAAAATCCTTACAGGATGAAGTTCAGGTCGCCTGGTTTTTCGAATTTGTCCTTGCTCAACGATATCACCGTTGGAGGAAAAATAGGAGATCTGGTGGCTACAATGGCAACCATTGATATTGTTGTACCCGATATTGACAGATAAAACAAACTATGATCTTAAAAGATAATCATGATTAAAACATTATCTCTAACAGGCGCAATTCACGAATATCTTCAAAGTTCGTTTACTCCTGCGTGGGCAAATCTCATCGAATGGATCTTGATTGCTGTGGCCTATCTAACCTTTTTTGCGGTAGCAGGTTTGTTGTTGGTCTGGATGGAAAGACGGATCGCGGCATTTTTTCAATTGAGATTAGGGCCAAACAGGGTAGGGCCATCAGGTTTGTTTCAAAGCATAGCAGATGCCCTTAAATTATTAACAAAAGAATTGACCGGGACTGAAAATGCCGACAAGTTTCTATATAATCTGGCGCCGTACTTTGTTATTGTTGCAGCGTTGGTTTCTTTGTCTGTATTGCCATTTTCAGCAGAATTACAGGCTTTTGATATAAATATTGGTGTCTTTTTTATTATGGGTGTATCCTCTATTGGCGTTATCGGAGTCTTGTTAGGCGGATGGGCCAGCAACAATAAATATTCACTTATCGGAGCCATGAGAAGCGGACTTCAAACTGTGAGTTATGAATTGTCAGTGGGGCTGTCTATATTGACCATCGTGCTTTTGTCCGGATCTTTGCGCATCTCTGAAATAGTAGAAATTCAAAGAACGGGAGGTTGGTTTATTTTTCAAGGTCATGTTCCGGCGATCATAGCGTTTATGATCTTTATGATCGCAGGTACTGCAGAAACGAACCGAGCGCCATTTGATATGGTAGAGGCAGAATCAGAATTGGGTGCTGGTTTTCATACTGAGTACTCCGGAATGAAGTTCGCCTACTTTTTTCTGGCTGAATTTATCAATATGTTTATTATCGCCGCGGTTGCCGCAACCATATTTTTTGGGGCCTACCTGTCACCTTTTGGAATTACCGAATCATTGCCCTGGATGGGGGTTTTCTGGTTTATGATCAAGGTCCTGATCATTATATTTTTGATGATGTGGTTTAGATGGACCTTTCCAAGGCTACGTGTAGATCAGTTATTAACTTTAGAATGGAAGTATTTGTTGCCCCTTAATTTGATGAACATTGTTTTAATGGCAGTAGTCATTTGGTTGAACTGGACGTTTTAAAAAAAGAAGAAATGAGTTATTTTTCAGACATATATAATGGAATAAAAACCCTGCTAAAAGGCATGAGTGTCACAGGCAAGTATTTCATTACTGCCAGAAAAGAGATTATTACCCAACAGTACCCTGATAACAGAGCTACTTTAAAAATGTTTGACAGGTTTCGAGGTGAGGTAGTGATGCCGCATGATGAGAATAATGAGCACAGATGTACGGGTTGTCAAAAATGTGAAATTGCCTGTCCGAATGGTACCATTGAAATTGTATGGGACAGGGGTATCGATCCGCATACACAGAAAAAGAAGAAGAAAATAGACAAGTTTATTTATCATTTATCCATGTGTACCATGTGTGGTTTGTGTATTGAAGCTTGTCCGACAGACGCCATTAAATGGGCTCAGAATTTTGAAAACTCAGTGTATGACAGGTCCCAGTTGACAAAAGTGTTAAACAAACCAGGGTCTTTACTAAAAGCTGGTGTAGAAGATTAATAGTATGGAAAGAATTCTTTTTTATCTCATCGCTGCAGTCATGATCTTTTTTGCCATCAAGGCAGTAAGCAGCAGAAAAATGCTTCGGGCCGTAATTTACCTTTTGTTTGTATTAATGGGAATTGCCGGTTTGTATTTTATGGTAGATTATACCTTTATGGCAGCCATACAACTCGCCGTTTACGCTGGAGGAGTAATCGTATTAATTATTTTTTCGGTGTTGCTGGTGCATCATATCGAATTAAGGCTGGAGGTGTCAAAAATATCTCAGAGAGTGTTTGCTGCACTCTTAAGTATTGCGGGTTTTATAGTCACCGTATTGGCCATAGTAAGTTACGATTTTAGGGTAACAGAGAATTTTGAACCTATTGAAGTTAGTGATATCGGTCATGGCATGTTGAGTTATAAAGAAGGAGGGTTTATTCTTCCATTTGAAGTGATCAGTGTGATACTGGTAGCTGTCATGATTGGTGCCATAGTAATTGCAAAAGGAAAAAGATTAGAACAATAAACGAATATAATGATACAAGGAATTAGCATTTATGAGATTTTGACATTGACGTCGGCCATATTTTTTATTGGTGTCTATGGCTTTCTCACCAGAAAGAATCTGATTACTATGCTGTTGTCAATTGAGTTGATTTTAAATGCTTCAGCCATCAATTTTGTAGTGATGAACACCTATTTGTTTCCAGACAAGTTGGAGGGGGTGTTTTTTTCAGTTTTTATTGTTGCCGTCGCAGCTGCAGAAACAGCGCTGGCAGTGGCAATTGTTATCAATTTGTATAAACAGATCACTTCTGTTGAAGTTAAGGATACCGAAATAATGAAATATTAATCTTATGGATTTTAGCTATACAATTTTAATTCCTCTGATACCTTTGGCAGTATTTCTGCTTTTAGGTATCAATTATAATAGAATTAAACCTGCTGTTTCCGGTTGGATTGGTTCTTTTGGACTCTTGATTACCTTGCTGTTATCCTACTATACGGCCTACCAGTATTTTTTTGTGGTCGGTAAGGTTGGAGAGGTGTATCAGTCGTTTAGCAGTCATTGGCGCTGGATGAATTTCACAGATACATTGTTTATTGATATGGGGGTGATGATAGATCAGATTTCGGTCATGATGCTAGTGGTTGTATCGACCATATCCTTTATGGTTCATTTGTATAGCAGGGGCTATATGAAAGGTGATGCGGGCTATACCAAGTTTTTCGCCTTTCTTTCACTATTTACCTTTTCCATGATGGGCCTGGTATTGGCAGTGAATTTGTTTCAGATCTATATTTTTTGGGAATTGGTGGGCGTTTCATCCTTCCTATTGATCGGATATTATTATACAAAACCCTCTGCCGTTGCGGCAGCCAAGAAAGCATTTATTGTAACAAGATTTGCTGATTTGGGCTTTCTTATCGGAATTCTGATTATAGGTTATTATGGCGGTTCTTTTGACTTTGCTGTGCTGACAGATCTTGAAGGCAGTGTTATTGCGAATTGGGCCTCCACCAGTTTTATGGGGCTTTCTGTGATTACCTGGGGTTTGATCTTAATATTTATGGGAGGGGCCGGAAAATCGGCTATGTTTCCCTTGCATATATGGCTTCCGGATGCCATGGAAGGTCCAACACCGGTTTCAGCCTTGATACATGCTGCAACCATGGTTGTAGCAGGCGTTTATTTGGTGGCACGCTTGTTTCCTTTATACTATTTTGTAGAAGAGGGGTATGCCTTAAATATAGTAGCCTGGGTGGGTGCATTTTCAGCCTTGTTTGCTGCGATCATCGCCTTGACTCAGAACGATATCAAACGTGTGTTGGCTTTTTCAACCATGTCTCAAATAGGCTATATGATGCTGGCATTAGGAGTGTCCGGTTTTTCGGGCCATGATGGTCTGGGTTATATGGCATCCATGTTTCATTTATTCACGCATGCTATGTTCAAAGGTTTGTTGTTCTTAGGAGCTGGTTCTATTATTCATGCTATTCATAGTAACAATCTGCAGGATATGGGAGGCTTGAGAAAGTATATGCCCATTACTCATATTACATTTTTGATTGCCGCATTATCCATTGCTGGTTTTCCTGGTTTTGCCGGATTCTTTAGCAAGGATGAGATTCTTGTTGCCGCCTTTGAGCACAATAAACTGTTTTATGGTATTGGTGTTTTGGTGGCTGGTCTAACGGCATTTTATATGTTTAGATTGTATTTTGGTATTTTTTGGGGAAAAGATGCTTCCTATAAAGAGAAACCTCATGAGTCACCTCTGTCGATGAGTATCCCGTTATTATTTCTGGCCTTTATGAGTATTGCTGCAGGTTATATACATTTTAGTGAATATGTTACAGCTGATCATGGCGTTTTTGAAGTTCATTTGAATTATCCATTGGCAGCTATTGCCATTGGAACAGGGCTTCTTGGAATAGTATTGGCCTATGTTTTTTATAAAAAACCAAGTGTATGGCCAGATAAGGTCGCTCATGGATTGGGGTCTCTATATCAATGGGCTTATGATAAGTTTTATTTCGATGAGTTGTATCTCTTTATCACAAAGGAGATCATTTTTAAAAGAATATCTGCGCCTTTTGCATGGTTTGATAAAAACGTAGTAGACGGAACCATGAATTTAATTGGTGATTCAACAGTTTTTGGTTCAGAAAAAATTAAGAAAATACAATCAGGTCGCTTACAAGATTATGCCTTTGCATTTATTGCGGGAGCAGTAGTTTTGACCATGATTTTTATGTATAAATGGATTATTTAGTTGTAAGATGGATATACTGAGTTTATTTATTGTCGTTCCTGTAATTACAATTGTGGCGTTGCTTTTTGCAAAAGAACTGAAACAATCAAGGCTGATCGCTGCCATAGGAATGTTTGTGCAGTTTGTCATGTCACTAAATCTGATCTATGCCTATTTTAAAGAAAAACAGGTCAATGACAATATCATGGTCTTTACACAAGACTACACCTG
Source organism: uncultured Flavobacteriaceae bacterium (assembly GCA_964419405.1). GTDB lineage: Bacteria > Bacteroidota > Bacteroidia > Flavobacteriales > Flavobacteriaceae > Lutimonas. The sequence continues at coordinate 3,259 of CAYQPI010000194.1, read as the reverse complement.
GTTTGAAAGATTTAATATACACTACGCGATTGGCGTTGACGGAATTTCTGTTGCCATGATTGTTTTGGCATCAATTGTTGTGCTTGCCGGAGTCTTTGTGTCTTGGAAAATGGAGGATCTTCATAAAGAATTCTTTATCTCTCTCATTGTATTGGCAACCGGGGTATTTGGCTTTTTTATATCACTCGACCTTTTTACCATGTTCTTGTTTTATGAGATTGCCGTAATCCCAATGTTTCTTTTGATAGGAATTTGGGGGTCTGGTCCAAAAGAATATTCTGCGATGAAATTAACACTGATGTTAATGGGTGCATCGGCGCTCTTATTGGTGGGTATTTTAGGGATCTATTTTAATTCGAACCCCACAGGTGGTCCTCTGACATATCATATTTTAGAGATAGCACAGGTGTCGATTCCCACTGAGGCACAAGATTTGTTTTTTCCATTGACATTTATCGGTTTTGCAGTGTTGGGCGCATTATTTCCATTTCATACCTGGTCTCCTGACGGGCATGCTTCGGCACCAACGGCGGTTTCGATGTTACATGCCGGAGTATTGATGAAGCTCGGGGGCTATGGCGTATTCAGGGTTTCTATGTATTTGTTGCCTGAAGGTGCCATGACCTGGTCTAACTTCTTTATAATTCTTTCTGTGATTGGAGTCTTTTACGGAGCTCTTGCAGCGATTAAACAGACAGATTTAAAATATATCAATGCGTATTCTTCTGTAAGCCATCTTGGGATGGTTTTGTTCGCCTTGCTAATGCTCAATAAAACGGCTTGGAACGGCGCAATTTTACAGTCGTTGTCGCATGGATTTATGACCGCTCTTTTCTTTGCCCTAATTGGTATGATCTATGGAAGAACCCACACCAGAGATGTGACAAAAATGAGTGGATTGCTAAAGGTGATCCCTTTTATTTCGGTGATGTATGTGATCGCGGGATTGGCTTCACTGGGCTTGCCAGGATTTAGTGGGTTCATGGCAGAAATGCAGATTTTTGTGGGTGCATTTGAGCATCCAGATATGTTCCATAGAGTAGCAACGATAATTACCATTTCGGCGATTGTTGTGACGGCTGTGTATATTTTAAGAGTGGTTGGAATGATGTTGATGGGCCCGGTCAGAAATGATGATTTTTTAGAGCTTGAGAAAGCTACCTGGTACGAAAAAGTCGGAGTGATCTTGTTATTGATTCCGATTGTGTTTATGGGAGTGACTCCTATTTGGTTAAGTGATATGATCAGAGAGAGTCTGACGCCATTCATAGAGCGAATGTTGTAAGGGCGATTAAAAAAGTAAAGAAGGATTATTAAATTAATATAACATGGATTTAGGTGGGTTATTACTAATGAGGCAGGAGCTGTTTTTGCTCGCGGCAATTTTGCTTCTGGTTATTTTAGAGATTTTCATGGATGACAAGAAAAACCTTGTCAATTGGGCCTTGATCCTTTTTGCGATCCACACGATTGTCGGCTTTGTTCCAGTAGAAAAGGGAACTTTGTTTGGAGGGATGTTTCAGACCAATGCCTTGATTCATGTATTCAAAAATGTACTAAATGTGGGGGTTTTGATCATTTTGCTACAATCGGCAGATTGGATAAAAAAAGAAATCCTGGCGCAACATAAATCAACCGAATTTTTTATTCTGTTATTGTCATCTCTTCTGGGAATGTATTATATGATCTCATCAGGTGACTTTCTGATGTTCTATCTGGGGCTTGAATTATCGGCATTACCTATTGCGGCTCTGGTTGCATTTGATACCACAAAAAGAGTATCTGCTGAGGCAGGGATAAAGTTCATTATGTCTTCTGCCCTGGCTTCTGGAACCTCTGTTTTTGGAGTTTCTTTACTTTATGCCAGCACAGGAAGTATTTATTTCGAACAGGTGTCACAGGTGTTGACCTATTCAAATTTAAGCCTTGTAGGTTTTATCTTTTTCTTTTCGGGGCTAGCGTTTAAAATTTCACTGGTTCCGTTTCATTTTTGGACAGCAGATGTATATCAAGGTGCTCCTATAGGGGTGACTTCTTATCTTTCTGTGATTTCAAAGGGTTCTGCTGTTATGATTTTAATGATTGTATTATTTACGGTCATGAAGCCATTTGATTTTGTGACAAATTATATGCTTTATATAGTGTCTGTTGGGACCATGTTTATAGGCAATTTATTCGCCCTGAGACAAAAGAATATGAAACGTTTTCTAGCATTTTCTTCTGTTGCTCAGGCGGGCTTTATTTTATTAGGACTGTTGTCAAATGATCAATTAGGAATATCAACGGTCGTTTATTTTGTGTCGATCTATGTGTTTACGAACCTTGCAGCATTTGGGGTGGTACAATCGATCTCAACCCAGACAGGAAAGGAAAATATGGATGACTATAACGGACTGTACCGAACCAATCCTAAATTAAGCCTGGTGATGATGCTGGCTTTGTTTTCCCTGGCAGGAATTCCTCCAGTGGCAGGTTTTTTCGGGAAGTTTTTTCTATTCACGGCGGCGGCCAGCCAGGGCTTGTATTTGCTCGTTTTTATTGCCGTAGTTAACGTTACAATTTCATTGTATTATTATTTGCTGGTAGTCAGGGCCATGTTTCTCAGAAAAAGTGAAACGGCAATTCCTTTTTTTAACAGCAGTCTGACCATGAAAATAGGGTTGATCATCGCCGTTTTAGGGGTGTTGATCATTGGAGTTTACAGTCCGATATATGAATATATTTACCAATTAAGTGTGTTATAAAAATGGGTTTACAAGGAAAACATATGTTTGGAGCCATCGGTGAGCAAAGGGTTACTTTTGTCGAGAAGAAGATTGGCAAAGAAAGAATGGATTTTTTAAAGAAACTTTTGGAGTGTAATGGCTTTGAAGTCATCATTCAAGAGGAGAAAATAAAAAGTGAAGAAGAGCCTCAATTGTATACCATAGGGGTTACAGATATGGTTTTTAACCCTACTGTATATGTTTTTCAAAGAAGACTTAAAACAATAGACGGTAAGCATATTGTGAATCAGGAATATTGGAATCAAATTTCAGAAGATTCTAAACCGCAGTATTGGAAGAATTCGTAGAATTCTATTCAGAATGATTCATTTAGGGATATCAAAATTTTGAAGATGGAATAGAATAGCTTTGATAAAAATTTATTTCATTTTTTACATCAAATGAATATTAATATTTAATTTTTTTCGAATAACATAATTATTTTATATATTAAAAAATTCAAATCGAAAAAACTACACTGCTGATTGTCAGTT
>CAYQPI010000193.1:0-2538 GCA_964419405.1 uncultured Flavobacteriaceae bacterium | reverse complement strand
TCAACAACCAATGTAAATTGAACGTTTTCACCTATACATGGATTACCATTATCAACAGATTGGCTAATACCTAAATCATAAAAAACAAGTGCAGCTCCTGCCTCGTCTTGATCATCTTCTGAAGAAATTCCATTATTAGGTGTAGAATCCGGATCTGAATTATATGACTCAAATACTTCAGCGCTATTTATATAATATGACGGTGGTGATAAACTAAACTCTACAAAAACATTTATTGTCAAGGTTTGCGAACTGCCACTCGCCATGTCAGGAACCGTCCAAATTCCAGTGCCAGGAACATAAGCTCCACCACCAGTATCACTTACCCAAGAATAACCAGATGGTAATATATCTTCAACTTTTACACCTATTGAAGTATCAGGTCCGTCATTAAATATCTGAATTGTAAAGAATGTATTAGACCCTGGAAACGCCAATGAATTGTCAATATTCTTTTCAATTCTTAAGTCAGATGTCAATACTGGTGTAGTATACCCCCCATCATTTATAATTTCATCAAAGGTAAGATCGGCAGCATTACTATTTTCATTACAAATTGCAATATCAGTACCACCAATATTAATTCGTCTTCCCGCACTGCAATTAGGATCACCTTCATCCGTATCTAAAAGACCTCCTTCTTCAATTATTAAACTAAGAGGAGAAGGAAATGATAAAATATGGTTCTGTTTACCACTTCCTATCCAATCAATATATCCATCTTTCAAGATGGTAACATTATTTGTATTCAAATAGACATCTGAAGGAATTTCAAGAACCTCTTGTTTCGACTCTTGGGCTCCATTATCATCTCCAATAGTTAAGGTACCAATGCTATTTGTTATAGAAACATTAAGTTCAATAACATGGTTACCAATAATAAAAACATCATAAGTTCCTGGATTCTCTCCAGGATACTCATCAAATCCAAGAATATTATTATTTGCATCAACCCAAGAGCTAGTACTTGAATCATAAACCTCCCAGGAGTTTGGATCATCCCAGTCACCTGAGCTTTGACTCCTATAATCTCCATCTGTCTGCCCAAACATGCTGATGGAAAATAAAAGTAAACCCAAAATCAGTAAGATTTTAAGCCCTTTTGAAGAATAATATGATTTTTTAGAGGATCTAAGTCTAGAAAAATCTATGTTTCTTTTATTGTTAAAGGTTAAATTGTTCATACAATTTGTATCATTATTGTTAAAGTCTGATATATGCGTAAAGCCTGATAACACAGAATCATCTTGTGAAATCAGGGGATTATTTTTCGTTTTTTCAATGTTACCGATTCGGGAGGTGTCGGTTCTCATATCCTATGTCTTTTGTTATTGTTTGTATATCAACAACTTACCTCGAGGATACTGTCATTAGCCTTATAAGAAGAGTTCATCCTTGTTAAGAAGATGTTAATAACTCGAGAAAATTGTTAATAGCGAAACGCTGCTATATATTGTTTATTGCGCGTTTTTTCTGTTGCAGAAAAATTTTTTTTATTGTGTATAGGGTCATTTTTTTTTTGAAAATTTTACTTGTCTATATTTTAGCATATCTTTGCATTTATTTAGAATGAATCTAATTTGTTATGATACAAGTATCTGAAAAGGCCAAATTGAAGGCCATTGAATTAATGAGTGAGGATGGATATGACGCTTCCAGGGATTATATTCGAGTAGGTGTGAAAAGCGGCGGTTGTTCTGGTCTGTCTTATGACCTGAGTTTTGATAATGAAGAAAAAGAAAATGATAAGGTTTTTGAGAATAACGATATCAAGATTATTGTCGACAAAAAAAGCTTCTTATATCTGGTTGGAACCGAGCTTGATTATTCTGGCGGTTTGAACGGAACCGGTTTTGTCTTCAAAAACCCGAATGCGAATAGAACCTGTGGTTGCGGCGAAAGCTTCTCACTATAAAGTAAAATTGACCTGAGATTATGAGCAAGTATACCGAGGATGATTTAAAGAAAGAACTCGAGACCAAAGAATATGAATATGGTTTCTATACCGATATTGAATCTGAAACCTTTCCAAAAGGATTAAATGAAGATATCATTATAGCGATTTCTAAGAAAAAGAATGAGCCTCAATGGATGACAGACTGGAGGCTTGAAGCCTTTGAAGTTTGGAAAAATATGACAGAACCTGATTGGGCCAATGTTAATTATGACAAGCCTGACTTTCAGGGGATTAGCTACTATTCTGCACCTAAGCCTAAGAAGGAATTGGAAAGTTTAGACGAAGTTGACCCCGAATTATTGAAAACCTTCAATAAACTGGGGATTTCTATCGATGAACAAAAAAGACTGACGGGAGTTGCCATGGATATTGTAATCGATTCTGTGTCTGTCGCGACGACATTTAAAGAAACTCTGGCTGAAAAAGGAATCATATTCTGTCCTATTAGTGAAGCTATTCAGGACCACCCTGAGTTGGTCAAGAAATATATAGGAAGTATCGTTCCAAAGACGGATAACTTTTATGCCGCTTTGAATTCAGCTGTTTTCACTGATGGTTCTTTCTGTTATATTCCAAAAGGG
>CAYQPI010000192.1:0-4112 GCA_964419405.1 uncultured Flavobacteriaceae bacterium | reverse complement strand
TCAATACACCATATTCCTATTAATCTCACTCGCAATCTCTTTAAAAAGCTCTGGAGTTAGTTCTTCTTTTTTTGAAAAATTTGCGTCTGCCATGGTGTGAAGCGGAATCAAATGCACGTGTACATGAGGTACTTCTAGCCCTATGACAGTCAGCCCTACTCTTTCGCAAGGAACCGCTCGTTCTATGGCCTTGGCTACTTTATAAGAGAATTGCATTAGTTTAAGATAGGCATCTTCAGAGAGGTCAAATAGCCTGTCTTCCTCTTTTTTCGGTACGACCAGGGTATGTCCTTTAGAATTTGGATTGATATCTAAAAAAGCAAAATATCGTTCATTCTCTGCTACCTTATAACAGGGAATGTCTCCGTTAATAATTTTAGTGAAAATACTAGGCATATAATTGATTTAGATACTACTAAGATAAGAAGCTTATCTTGAAATATTCAATATTTCGAATTTCATTATGCCACTTGGCACCTGAATCTCAGCAATGTCTCCAACTTCTCTGCCTAACAATCCCTTACCGATTGGTGAGCTAACAGAAAGTTTCCCCTGAGACAAATCAGATACAGCATCTGCGACTAGCGTATACTCAAATTCCATCTTGTTATCAATGTTCCTGATCTTTACTTTAGACAGGGCCAAAACTTTGGACGTGTCCAGCAATGACTCATCAATTAACCTCGCTTTTGAAAGCGTATTTTTTAATTGTGCAATTTTATATTCCAACATTGACTGCTCTTCCTTAGCCGCATGGTATTCAGCATTCTCACTCAAATCCCCCTTATCTCTTGCGTCTGAGATCTCCTGAGTCACTCTTGGACGTTCTGTATGTTCTAAATGTTCTAGTTCTTCTCTTAATTTCTTTAACCCTTCGGCTGAATAATAGGCTATATCGCTCATTTTACAACAATTTTAAATTAAAATCCTTGGATTGTTCCTTGTTCATATAAAGACAAAAAATCTCAAATCCAATGGGCTTGGAATGAGATTAAGATACAAATGTACCAAATTCTATATCATTTCGATAAAAAGGTACGAAAAATTTCAACAATAACCCGCTTTTAAGACATCCAAAGTCGCTATACGCAACCACAAATAATTTGTACCTTGCGCAAAATTTTTAGTCCGTGAAAAAGCTTATAACACTGATACTTTTATTGACATTATTTTCATGTGATGATAATGGAGATGAGTTTAGAGATTTATTGCCTGTGGTTCCTGTGAATCAAACCATATTTTTAAACAATCCGGAGTTTGTTGATCTTCAGGTGGTAGGAGGCTGGGCCTATGCCTCGGGAGGAATCAGCGGAATCATCATTTATCATTATGGCGTAAATAATTATCTTGCCTTTGAAAGAAGTGCGCCACATTTAAGCCCTCAGGCCTGTTCAAAAATGGTAGTCACCAATGGCTTGACCATGGAATGTGCCTGCGATGATAGTGTGTTTAATATCCTCAACGGAGCTCCTTTGACCGATGGCATCAATTATCCGGCAAGGCAATACAGGGTGTTGAATACAGGGCCAAATACGCTACAAATTACCAACTTTTAATATGTTCTTTTTACCGTGAAAAACTACTTTTCATCCGATTTCAAACTAGGCGTTCTTGGCGGAGGCCAGTTAGGCCGTATGCTGCTCAGCGAAACGCAAAAATATGATGTCTACACTGTCATTCTTGACGGCGATAAAAACGCCCCATGTTCGAAGATTTGCAATGAATTTCATCATGGTAGCTTGATGGATTATCAAACAGTCTATGATTTTGGCAAAAAAGTTGATCTTTTGACCATTGAAATTGAACATGTGAACATTGAGGCCTTAAAACAATTGGAAAAAGAAGGTCTGGCCATATTTCCACAACCAGCTGTTTTGGAAATCATTCAGCACAAAGGCAGGCAAAAGGATTTCTTTAAGTCACATAATATTCCAACGGCTCCATATGCTCGTTATTCATCTATAAAAGAGATGGATTCTAATGCATCATTTCCTTTCGTTTGGAAATCGGCCCAGTTCGGTTATGATGGTACTGGAGTAAAGGTTATTCGTTCAACAGATGACCTTAATGGGCTGCCAGAAGTAGACTGTATTACTGAAGAGTTGATCCCTTTTAAAAATGAACTGGCCGTCATCGTTGCCAGAAATGAAGGCGGCGAAATCAAGACCTACCCTGTGGTTGAAATGGAATTTCATCCAACAGCCAATCAGGTAGAGTACGTGCTTTGTCCTGCAAGGATTGATGAACAGGTAGCGGAAAAAGCAAGAGAAATTGCTTTAAAAGTAGCGGATCAACTCGGAATCGTTGGTTTACTGGCGGTTGAAATGTTTCAAACTGAAGATGATGATATTTTGGTAAATGAAGTAGCACCAAGAACACATAACTCGGGCCATTACAGCATTGAAGCATCGTATACCAGTCAGTTTGAACAACACTTTAGATCCATCCTGAACTTGCCTCTTGGCAATACAGATAGTAAAGTAGCCGGCATCATGGTGAATCTGGTGGGTGCAGAAGGTCATATAGGCGAGGTTGTTTATGAAGGCATGGAAGAAATACTTCATATCGATGGAGTGACACCCCATATTTATGGTAAAAAACAAACACGTCCGTTTCGTAAGATGGGACATGTTACCATTGTGAATGAAGACTTAGATGAGGCGAGAAGAGTGGCGGAGGAAGTGAAGGAGACGATAAAGGTTGTGGCGAAGTAATATTTGATTGGAGATTGGAGATTGTTGATGTGAGATTTTAGATTGTGTGTATCACTTTATTATTTCTTTTTCTAAAGTTTATTTTTTGTAGCTGTTTTGATACTGGCAACTATGATGGAAATTAATTCATTATTCTCTATTGAAACTAGATTCAAGACCTTCATATCTGAACACAACTGCGTTTTTTCGATAATCTTCAAACAGATGTGAGATTCCCTTAGTTCCTTCAAAATAATTTTTAGTTTATGAATGAAGTCTCTTTTTGATTCTCCGCTCATTGCTTCGCCATAATTTAGTGATACTGAAGTCCCGGAACGAACTAATTGAGAGGATAAATGTTTAGCCACATAAGAATTCTTCATCTTTCGAGATAAATCAATTATTGATACTGAAAAATCAATCAAGCGAGCCTCTAATTCAAATTTGTTCATAGATGTAGTTTATCTTTTATTTATCTTTATGCCATAAGTTAGCATTTGAAGAAAATCCCAAATCAAAAATCTTCAATCTCCAATCTTAAATCTTTTTAAAAAACCATGAAATACTCCGGTGTCCTAAGAAAAATGAAAACTGAGTTTACTTCTCCTGTAAACTACTACCTCGATATGGGGAGCGATTTCTTAAACATGAATCAGCTGATTGGTAAACCCATTTCGATTGATTTTGTAAAATATCAGTGTTTGGCTTGTGGAGAAAATAAGAAGATATTTAGACAGGGTTTTTGTTATGAAGATTTTTACAAACAACCACAGGCGGGAGATTGGATTATGAGACCTGAATTAAGCACCGCCCATCTGGGAATTGAAGATAGAGACCTTGAATACGAGAAAGTGGCTCAATTGCAACCTCATGTGGTTTATTTGGCAAATAGTTCTAATGTGAAAGTAGGCGTTACACGAAAAGCTCAGATTCCGACACGTTGGATTGACCAAGGAGCTCATGAAGCGATAGAAATTGTAGAAGTTCCCAATAGATATTTAGCAGGTATAACAGAAGTTGCGTTAAAGGATCATGTAGCCGATAAAACCAATTGGCGAAAGATGCTTAGCGGATCAGTAGAAGATGTGGATCTGGCTGCAACAAGGGACCAGCTATTTGAATTCGTACCAACAGAAGCGAAGCCTTATATGATTGAAAATAATAAAGAAACTCCAATTTCTTTTCCGGTTGAAAAGTACCCTGCTAAAATTAAGAGTTTAAATCTCGATAAAACCCCCTCTTTTTCGGGTGTTCTAAAAGGTGTAAAAGGTCAATATCTGATTTTTGAGGATAGTACTGTTTTTAATGTAAGGAATTGGGAGGGGTATGTTGTGGAGGTTGGGGTAAAAAAAAAGTGATTCCCAAATCATTTGTTAATATTTGATGTTATTTTCATCAAAACCTAAATACCTATTAAGT
>CAYQPI010000191.1:0-30826 GCA_964419405.1 uncultured Flavobacteriaceae bacterium | reverse complement strand
TTGTCTGATATTTCAGCGGTATTTACATTTTTAAGCAGCGATGAATTTATTGATGAAAGTTTAACATTTTTTATTTGGTATTGCTGTACTATTGTGTTGTTTTGCACGTTGAATATATGTGTGGAGGTCGGAATACCATTCTCATCAAAGAAATTGCCCTCAATGAGAGGCATAACGAGGTTATTTTGAGCCGAAATCTGAACCATGCTCTCATCATTCCAGGTCAGTGTAAAACTCTTGGATTCAGAAATTTGAGCTATTCCAATAAGACAATGGAAGAGAAAAATGAGTAAAGTAACAGACTTTTTTAAGGACATAAAGGATAGAAATCGTTCAAAATTAAACATTTTACAACATTATACATACTAAAGAAATAAAAGAATCGTTATACAAGCATTGAAACCGGAATTATTTAAGGTGAAGACCTTTTACAACCGGTGACAATCGTTTTTGTATTTATCTAAAAAATAGTCAATCAATAATTATGAAAAAGTTTAGCAGTAACAAAGTTTTACTCATATTATTAGCATCTGTTCTTCTGGCAAGTTGCTCTAAAAGTAATAAGAGTGTATCCACTTTAACAGGATGGGAATATAACAATCCCAAGTATGGTGGATTTCAGGCAAATGCCAACTACAAAGAACATGGACCACCACCAGGAATGGTGTTGATCGAAGGAGGAACTTTTACCATGGGAAGTGTTCAGGATGACGTGATGTTTGATTGGAACACAACTCCTGTAAAACAACAAGTACGCTCATTTTATATGGATGAAGCAGAGGTAACAAATATTGAATACTTATTGTATCTACAATATTTAGAGAAAGTATTTCCACCATCTGATGATACGTACAGAAAAATTTACCAGGCAGCATTACCTGATACCTTAGTGTGGAGAAACACCTTAGGATTCAACGAATTGTTGACTGAAAACTATTTAAGACATCCTGCCTATGCAGAATATCCAGTAGTAGGTGTTTCATGGAGACAGGCCGCCGAATTTTGTAAGTGGAGAACAGACAGGGTAAATGAAAAAATTCTTATTGATAAGGGCGTATTACACACTTTGTTTGATATGGATTCTCTGACCGTTGAAGGAGCGAACAGATTTGATACAGAAACATATTTAACCAATCCAAACTTATTATTTGATGGTGATTCTACCATATATTATAAAGGAATTAAGGACTATTCTGCAAAGAAAGAGGAAAAGTCAGAAGGTTCTTTTACAGGTCGTCACGTAAAAACATCAGATGGTATTCTTGCGCAACGTTTCAGATTGCCAACAGAGGCAGAGTGGGAGTATGCTGCGAAGGCTGAGATTGAAAACAGAGAATACAATACCTTGAGAGGAAGAAAAAAATATTCATGGAACGGAAGTTCTACACGTGAAGATTCAAGAAGGTATAAGGGAGACCAGATGGCCAATTTCAAACAAGGAAAGGGAGATTATAGTGGTTTAGCTGGTTGGAGTAATGATGGTGCCGATATCACAATGAGAATTAAGTCATACAAGCCAAATGCTTTTGGATTATACGATATGAGTGGTAATGTTGCCGAATGGGTAGCCGATGTTTACCGTCCGATCATTGATAACGATGCGAATGACTTTAGTTACTTTAGAGGAAATGTTTTTAACAAAAAACAAATCGATAAGGAAGGAAATGTAGTGGTTGTTGATTATAATAACGTTGAATTTGACACCCTTGATAATGGTAAGATTGTTCCTAGAGATCTGCCAGGTAGTGTGAAATATGTTCCTGTCACCAAGAGAGATGCCTTTATGAGAAATAATTATGAAAAGGCGTATAATATTGATAACGGTGATGGTGATTTAGCTTCAACCAAACAGTTTTTTAGAGATGAAGATGAGTCTGAAGAAAAACCAAGAATGTATAATTCACCAAAAATTCCAAGACAAATTGGAGAAAGTGGTTTGATCATTCAGCAATATGATACAAAAACGAGAAATACGTTAATCAGTGATCAGACAAGAGTATATAAAGGTGGATCATGGAAAGACAGAGCCTTTTGGTTAGATCCTGCTCAAAGAAGATATTTGCCAGAATATATGGCGACGAACTTCATCGGATTCAGATGTGCGACAGATAAACTTGGTCAAATGTCTTATTCAAGAAGAAGAAAAGAATCAAAATAACATTCAATAGTTGACCTATTTAAAAACTCAATATCCTGAACAGATATTGAGTTTTTTTTTACATTTACTTTATGGGAATTAAAGAAATATACGAGTGCTATAAAAAAAGCTATAAGGTTGTAAAAGACACCAGAGAGGATGTGAAAGATGCTATGTATTTTTCGCTGAAGGGTGCAAGTTTCAATGGAAATAAATATGCCACGCAGGCTGTTGAAAATGGTGCCAGTTATGCCGTTGTCGATGAAGAAGTTGACCAAATTGACGATCGTTTTATATTGGTCGACGACGTATTGACCTGTCTTCAGAATTTGGCTACCTATCACAGACAGCAATTAGGGATTCCTATTTTAGCCCTTACCGGAAGTAATGGGAAAACTACCACAAAAGAATTGATCAATGTTGTGTTGAATCAAAAATATAATTGTTTTGCTACCAAAGGTAATTTTAACAACCATATTGGTGTCCCGCTTACCTTGCTGGCCATGACCCCGGATCATAATTTTGGAGTAGTGGAAATGGGTGCAAATCATCAGCTGGAAATTGAAGCACTTTGCCAAATTGCAAGACCGGATTTTGGATATATCACCAACTTTGGCAGGGTTCATTTGGAGGGTTTTGGTAGTTTTGAAGGGGTTATCCAAGGGAAGACAGAAATGTACAGACACCTCTCTAGGTTTGGAAAAAAAGTATTTGTGAATCAGGACGATGCTATTCAGGTAGAAAAATCCGAAGGGATGGATAGAATCTTGTTTGGCAAAAGCTCCAAAGATTGTAAGGTCTTATTCAAAGGAGCAGATCCATTTGTTCGCATTGGTTTCGATGCGGTGGATGTTCAAAGCAATCTTATAGGGGCTTATAATTTTGCGAATATAGCGGCGGCGGTATGCATAGCTAATTATTTTGACGTCTCTCCTAATGCTATTAAAGATGCCCTGGAAGAATTCGTTCCTGATAATAATAGATCACAAATCATTCAAAAAGGATCTAATAAGATCATTTTAGATGCCTATAATGCCAATCCGAATAGTATGGATGCAGCCATAGGGAATTTAGCAAGCCTTTCGGATAACTCTAAGGTGGCCATTTTGGGAGATATGTTTGAAATCGGCGATGATACGATGAAAGAGCATCAGAAAATCGTAGACCAGGTGACTGAATTGGCATTTGACAAAGTCTATTTTATCGGTGATGCATTTTACCACACCAGTGGAGACAATGGAAGCGTACTAAAATTCAAAAATTTTGAAGACTTTGTTAAGAATTTCAAGAAGGCGTCTTTTTCAGACACCACCTTTTTAATTAAAGCATCAAGAGGCATGGCCCTTGAACGAACGCTTGACTATTTTTGATGCCCTACCAGTCGTCTTCTTCGACTTCCATTTTATTGTTTGAAACATAATAATTCAAACTGGCAATGGCTTTGGTCATCTCAGTGTCAATTGGTTCTTCTATAAGAATTTGATAGTCTGTAGGAAACCGGTCAATATACTTTTTAAGAGGCATGGCCTGTAGGTCTCCTTTAGACATTTTACCCACTCTAAAGTTGTTAAAGTCATATTTGTACCTATTGTCTTTCGCTTTGATGGAAATATCAAAAAACAGATCAACGTCAATTGATTTTCTGATGAGCGTCCATTTAAAATGATAGCTATTCAATTGATTAATTCCAGCGGTGTCTATACGTATTGAATCGATTTGTGGATAGTATTCTTTAAGCCAGGCTGCTGCTCTGGATTTGATTTCTGAACTACTAACTCCTTCTGCCCTTGCAACATCTTCATATCGGAATTCGCCAGTTTCATCATCAATCATTATTAGTTGAGCCTGACCAAAATAAAAAGATAAAAATAAAATGAGGGGGACAATTATTCTTCTTTTTTTCATAATAATTTAAATCAAAAAAATACACCTTTAAGCAGTGTATTTTTGCATATAATTAGCTCACGAAGTTACCAATTTTATTTAATTAATCAAATAATAGAGAAGATTTTCATCGATTAATTTGACTCACATTCTTTCCGGGACTTGAATCCCTAAGAGCCTAAAAGCTGATTTAATAACTGAGGATACCCCATGAGATAATTGAATTCTTAATTCTTTTTCGTTCTCATTGTCGGCGCCGAAAATAGGAACACTTTGATAGAATGAATTATAGGTCTTAACCAGATCATAGGTGAAATTGGCGATCAAAGCAGGGCTCAAATTCAGGGCCGCATTTTGAATGATTTCCGGATAGGTCTGTAATAATTTGAGAAGCTCCTTCTCTTTTGGATGCAAGTTGTTTACTTTGACTTCACTCTTAGTTTTGAAATTGGCCTTTCTCAGAATAGACTGAATTCGGGCATATGTGTATTGAATGAAAGGACCCGTATTACCATTAAAGTCTATGGATTCTTTGGGGTCAAAAAGAATTCGTTTCTTAGGGTCCACCTTTAAAATATAATATTTTAAGGCGCCCAAACCAATTGTCTGAAACAAACCTTGTTTTTCTTCATCGCTATATCCTTCAAGTTTTCCCAGGTCTTGCGAAATGTCACCCGCTGTTTTTGACATTTCTCTCATAAGGTCGTCAGCATCAACAACGGTTCCTTCTCTTGATTTCATTTTTCCCTCAGGAAGATCAACCATACCATAGGAAAGGTGATGTAAATTCTGTGCCCAATCAAAGCCCATTTTTTTAAGAATTAAAAACAGCACTTTAAAGTGATAATCCTGTTCATTCCCAACGGTATAGACCAAACCTTCAATATCAGGAAAATCCTTGATCCTTTGAATGGCCGTACCTATGTCTTGCGTCATATAGACTGCTGTTCCATCGGCTCTCAATACAATTTTCTCGTCCAATCCATCCGCTGTCAGGTCGATCCAGACAGAACCGTCTTCTTTTTTGTAAAAAATGCCTTGTTTGAGTCCGTCAGCGACAAATTCCTTACCTAATAAGTAGGTCTCACTTTCGTAATAGTTCTTATCAAAATTTACACCAAGTGCCTTATAACTCTCATCAAACCCTTTGTACACCCATTCGTTCATTTGCTTCCAAAGATTGACAACTTCATGATCTCCAGCTTCCCAAAGTCTCAGCATTTCCTGGGCCTCCAACAGGATTGGAGCCTGTTTTTTTGCGGTTTCTTCTGAGAGTCCCTGTGCTACCAGTGTTTCGATTTCTTTTTTGTATTCTTTGTCGAAAATAACATAGTAATTACCCACTAATTTATCTCCTTTTAAACCAGTACTTTCAGGGGTTTCACCTTTTCCATGCTTTTTCCAGGCCACCATACTTTTGCAAATATGGATTCCTCTGTCATTTATGATCTGGGTTTTATACACCTTTTTTCCGGCGGCAGCTAAAATCTCGGCTACTGAGTAGCCCAATAAGTTGTTTCGAATATGTCCTAGATGCAGTGGTTTATTGGTATTAGGTGAGGAGTACTCCACCATGATGGCACCGTCTTTAGCGGCAACTGTTCCATAGTGTTCAAAATCATTGATGCCATTAAAAAATGACAGGTAATAAGTGTCGCTAATGACCAGATTCAAAAATCCTTTTACCACATTGAATCCAATGACAATATCAGAATTCTCTTTTAGATAGGTTCCAATATTTTCAGCAATCTGTGCAGGATTTCCTTTGATGAATTTTAGCAAAGGGAATACCACGATAGTGATATCACCTTCAAAATCCTTTCTGGTTTCTTGAAATTCAATCTTTTCGATCTCAATATCGTAAATTGATTTTATTCCTTCTTTGGCAGCATTATAAAGCGTATGTTGAACCACGAGCATCAATGTTTTAAGATCGCAAAAATAATTATTTTCAATTGATAATGGATAAGATATAGTACATTTGATTCAAGGAAGAACAGAAATGGAGAAAATAATTGAAGAATTACCTGGTAAGGCCAAAGAAAAGTGGCTGGAGAATAAAAAGTATTTTACAAAACTTAAAAAAAAGCAACGAAAGAGGCTTGATCTTTTGATGAATGAAATTCACGATGAAGAGTTTGAAAATACAGATTGCTTGTCATGCGCTAATTGCTGTAAAACCACCAGCCCTATTTTTACCGAAAAAGATATTGGCAGGATAGCGAAGTTTCTTAAAATGAAAGAGAATAAATTCATCGATCAGTATTTGCAAAGAGACAGCGATGATTTTATGGTGTTGAAAACAGCCCCATGTGCATTTCTAGATCAGGATAATTCTTGTTTTATCTATGATGTGAGACCCAAAGCGTGCAGCGAGTATCCGCATACCAACAGGAAAAAATTTATTCAGCTTACTGATCTCACCTTAAACAACACTGAAGTTTGCCCGGCAGTATTTAACATAGTTGAAACACTAAAAACTCGTTTGCCTCTATAATTTGACACCTTATTGTATGTATAAATTTTAAGGGTATAGAAGATACTTTTCTCTAAGGGTTTTAAATTTTTCAATTCCATCTTGCCAGGATTGATGAATCTCTTCGGAGCTCATCCCAGCTTCGATTTGTTGTCTAAGTTTCTCGTTACCAGCATGAATTGTAAATGTTTTGCCGAAAAATTCTGTTTCTTTTGGTGTCTTTTTATAGGCATCAAGCAGCCAGGAAATATTCACAGAATTCAAATGATCGACTTCCTCTAAATCAACACCATGGCAAACCTCGCCTTTAAATTTCGGATGTTTTGAGCCGAAATTGGCTTCCGGAATATAGACCAGATCAGATTTTGGGAAAAAGGGTGCACCATATCGTTGAAATTGATGTTCAGTTCCACGACCTGCGTTGATGATTGTTCCTTCAAAAAAGCCCAGGCTGGGGTAGAGGTTAATGGCATGGTCGTTAGGTAGGTTGGGCGATGGCCTTACCGGTAAACTATAGGCTCTGTCATGACTGTAGTTTAAACTTTTTACCACCTTTAGCTCGCACTGAACACTGTCTTTGAGCCATCTTTCTCCATTGACCATCATCGCATATTCTCCAATGGTCATTCCGTATACCAGTGGTACTTCGTGCATGCCTACAAACGAACTATGAGCAGCATGTAACATGGGGCCGTCTATATAATGCCCGTTTGGGTTGGGTCTGTCAAGGACGATAACCGGAATGTTATGTTCTGCACAGGCTTCCATGACCAGACTTAAGGTTGAGATATAGGTGTAAAACCTGACTCCAACATCCTGAATGTCAAACAAAACCAGGTCTATTCCTTCCAGCTGCTCTTTTTTGGGTTTTTTATTGCTGCCGTAAAGAGAAAGAATTGGCAGACCGGTTTTTACGTCCTTGTCGTTGGCTACCTTCTGACCGGCATCCTCTTTACCTCGAAATCCATGTTCAGGAGCAAATACTTTTTTAATGGCTATGTTATGACCTAATAAGGTGTCAATAAGATGCACATAATTATTGTTTTCAGCCTGCCATCCTCTGCTTACTATGCTTGTTTGATTCGCTACTACAGCAATGTTTTTATCGCGTAAGGCTGGGAGGTAACTATTGAGTAGGTCAGCAGCAGGTACAATTCTAAGCTGGGTGGAATCACTAATAAAAAGGCCTTTGGGAGTTCTAATTGAGCCGGGGTTTTCAGCGCTGTGATTTTTAAAAGAGCTAAGGACAAAAAGGAAAATGATTAACTCGGTTACTAAAATTAAATATGTATTTTTGGACTGAATTAATCTTTTCATATCAATTGAATTACGAGTTATTTATAGCCAGGCGTATTATCGCCTCAAAGGAGCACAAAAATAGTGTTTCATCACCTATAATAAAAATTTCCATTCTTGCGATTGCTATCGGGATTATCGTCATGCTTTTTTCAGTAGCGACGGGTGTCGGACTTCAAAAAAAAATCAAGGAAAAAATATCTGGTTTTAACGGGGATATTCAAATTACCCACTACGATGGGAACAATTCGAAGATCACGGTCAGTCCTATTGTAAAAAACCAGGATTTTTATCCAGACTTTGAAGCTGTTCCTAACGTGAAAAAGGTTCAGGCCTTTGCTACCAAGGCTGGAATTATCAGGACGCCTAATGAGTTTGAAGGCATTATTTTAAAGGGCGTTGATGCCGACTATGACTGGTCGTTCTTTAAAGACTATATCAATATAGGACAGGCTCCCGTTTTAGACGGGAAAGTCTCTAGTCAGGTGCTCATTTCAGATAAAACAGCTGCTCGATTAAACCTCAAAATGGATGATGAATTTCATATGTTTTTTGTCAAGGACGATCCAAATAAGGCGCCTAATTCCAGAAAGTTTGTGGTAAGCGGCATTTTTGATTCTGGCTTTGAAGAATTTGATGAAACCTTCATTATTGGAGATATCAGACATATTCAAAGAATTAATAAATGGAGCCAGGAGGAGGTGGGTGGATTTGAGTTGTTTATCCATGATTTTGATCGATTGAAAGAAACAGGGTTTGAGGTTTATGATTCTATAGATCCATCCCTTAATGCTTATACTATACAAGAAAAATTTCCATCAATTTTTGAGTGGTTAAGCTTGTTTGATACCAATATTATTGTGATCATCGGAATTATGATTTTAATTGCCGGCATCAATATGATCACAGCCCTTCTGGTATTGATCCTCGAAAGAACACAGATGATTGGAATACTCAAAGCACTGGGTAATGCGAACTGGAGCATAAGAAAGATATTTTTATACAATGCGGCGTTTTTAATCGGCAAAGGACTGTTTTGGGGTAATCTGATCGGGATTGGATTGTTACTATTGCAAAAATTTACTGGACTGATTACCCTGGACCCGGAAACGTATTATGTGAACCAGGCACCGGTCTATATAAGTATTCCGGCATTAATCTGGATCAATGTAGGTACCTTAAGTCTGTGTATTTTAATGTTAATTGTACCTTCATTCATCGTAAGTAAAATTAGTCCTGTAAAAGCAATAAAATTTGATTAAATTTGCATTCCGAAATTCGGTCAGATCCTGGATCTGATGGACTTGAATATAAAAACAAAATATTTTGAACATATGAAATACGATATTATTGTCATTGGAAGTGGACCTGGTGGATATGTTACCGCAATTAGAGCTTCTCAGTTAGGATTTAAAGTAGCAGTTGTAGAAAAAGCCGAATTGGGAGGGATTTGCCTGAACTGGGGATGTATCCCTACAAAGGCTCTGTTGAAAAGTGCTCAGGTTTATGAATACCTGAAGCATGTTGACAGCTATGGTTTAAAGGCCAAAGAAATAGATAAGGATTTTTCGGCAGTAGTAAAAAGAAGTCGTGGCGTCGCTGAAGGAATGAGCAAGGGCGTTCAATTCTTGATGAAGAAGAACAAAATTGATATCATAGCAGGAGTAGGTAAAATCAAAACAGGAAAGAAAGTAGATGTAACAGATGACAAAGGAAAGGTTTCTGAATGCAGTGCTGATCATGTTATCATTGCCACAGGAGCAAGATCTAGAGAATTACCATTCTTGCCGATTGACGGTAAAAAAGTGATTGGATACAGACAAGCAATGGTATTGCCGAAACAACCAAAGAAAATGATCATTGTTGGTTCTGGAGCGATAGGTGTAGAGTTCGCTTATTTTTACAATTCAATGGGAACTGAGGTGACGATTGTTGAATTTTTACCAAATATTGTTCCTCTTGAGGATGAAGAAATTTCAAAGCAGTTTGAAAGATCCCTAAAGAAGTCTGGTATTAAGGTGATGACAAATTCAAGTGTCACAAAAGTGGACACTTCAGGTGAAGGAGTTGTAGCCAGTGTGTCAACTAAAAAAGGTGAAATTAGCATCGAGGCTGATATTGTGTTATCTGCAGTTGGAATTAAATCGAATATAGAAGATCTTGGATTAGAAGATGTTGGAATCGTGACTGATAAAGACAAGATTTTAGTGAATGATTATTATCAAACCAATTTACCAGGTTATTATGCTATTGGTGATGTGGTTCCAGGCCCGGCCTTGGCCCATGTTGCTTCTGCAGAAGGAATTACCTGTGTTGAGAAAATCGCAGGATTGAATCCGGAGCCGATTGACTATGGAAATATTCCTGGATGTACCTATGCCAGCCCAGAAATTGCCAGTGTCGGACTGACTGAAAAACAGGCAAAAGAAAAAGGCTATGACCTGAAGATTGGAAAGTTTCCTTTCTCGGCCTCAGGAAAAGCTTCTGCAGCAGGAACAAAAGACGGATTTGTCAAAGTGATTTTTGATGCCAAATACGGAGAGTGGCTGGGTTGTCATATGATAGGCGCCGGCGTTACCGATATGATTGCCGAAGCAGTATTGGGTAGAAAACTTGAAACAACAGGTCACGAGGTTTTAAAGGCTATTCATCCTCACCCAACGATGAGTGAGGCCGTTATGGAAGCTGTGGCAGATGCCTATGATGAAGTGATTCATTTATAAGAACTTATCGCATGTGAAAAGAGGCTTTTTAAGCCTCTTTTTTTTTGGATTTTTTATGCATTATTTAAGAAATCATATCGGCAGTTTCGCTTATCTTTGCCTGTTGAATTTCAAGCCGTTTTTCTGGTCTTGAAACAAGGTCATTGAGAGTATAAATAAAATCTATTTGAGTATAAAATATTGAGATGATTTCAAGAGAATGAAAAGCTTGTATTCACTTAATTTTGCATGCAGAAAATAGAAATTAATAATAAATTAAAACAATAAATTATGGCATTAGTAGGGAAAAAATTTCCAAATTTTGATGTAGACGCAATGAATGAAATGGGAGATACATTTAAATTAAATGTATATGAAGAAGCAGTTAAGAATGGTAAAAAAGTATTGCTTTTCTGGTACCCAAAAGATTTCACCTTTGTTTGTCCAACAGAGATAAGAGCGTTCCAGGATGCATTAGGAGAATTTGAAAAAAGAAACACTATTGTTATCGGAGCGTCAGTAGATACTGCTGAAGTTCATTTTGCATGGTTGAACACTTCAAAAGAGAATGGCGGAATCGAAGGTGTTACCTTCCCGTTATTGGCTGATACAAATCGTAACCTTTCTTCTCAGTTAGGTATTTTAGATGTAGTGTCTGAATCTTATGACGAGGCTACAGGAAATGTAATGATCGATGGTTCTTATGTGACCTATAGAGCTACTTACCTGATCGATGAAGAAGGAAAGATATTTCATGAGAGTGTGAATGACATGCCTTTAGGTAGAAATGTTGCTGAATACCTCAGATTGATCGATGCTTATACGCATGTTCAGGAAAAAGGTGAAGTTTGTCCTGCAAACTGGGAGGAAGGAAAAGATGCGATGAATGCCAATAGAGATGGTGTAGCAGCTTATTTGAGTACTCATTAATAGCTTTTGTTTCAATTTTTAAAAAGTTAATTATGTTAGCAGAATTGAAAACTGATAGTTTGAACGATGTTGTGAAAGACAATCCCAAAGTTGTCGTTCAGTATATGGCAACCTGGTGTGGGAATTGTAGAATTATGAAGCCGAAGTTTAAGAAATTGGCCTCAGAAAACGAAAACATGGAATTTGTTCTCGTTGATGCTGAAAAGTTTCCAGCTTCACGTCAATTGGCACAGGTAGATAACCTTCCTACATTCGCAACGTTTGTGAATGGTGTAAAAGTGAATCAGACACAAACGAATAAATTCGAAGTGTTAAAAGAACTTGTTGACGAAATCGTTTAATAGTTAACCCTTAATTATTGAAAAATGAAATTACCGGTTATTAAACATTTGAACACCTTTATTGAGAACAACGATGAAGATTATCTTGTTGAGACCTTGGAAGTTCTTGAAGATTTGACAGAGCTTGGTTCATTAAAGGATGAAGAGCTGGATGTAATTGGAGAGTTGATTTCTAACCTTTATGGAGCATTGGAAGTACATGCAGAAGTAAAAAAAGGGACTCCCAAAAAGGAAGCACTGAATGGTTTTATGAAACGTGTATTGGGTTCAATAGACCAGTAAAAAAGCAATCTTAGCTTAGAATTACAAAAACTCCCTAGTTCTCTAGGGAGTTTTTTTATTTTATGTAACTTAGTGTATAATTTAATACTAAAAAATAATGGCAAAAATAACACTTAAAGGAAATCAGATTAAGACCTCAGGGAAATTACCGAAAGTCGGTAAAAAGGCACCTAAATTTAAACTGGTCAAAAGCGATTTGTCTGTCGCTAAACTTAAAGATTTTAAAGGCTCTAAATTGATTTTAAATATTACACCAAGTATTGATACAGGTGTTTGTCAGAATTCTGTTCGTGAGTTTAATAAGAGGGCAGCAGGTATGGAAAACACTAAAGTATTATATGTTTCCAAAGACCTTCCTTTTGCTCAGGCCCGCTTTTGCGGTGCTGAAGGAATAGAAGATGTAATTACCCTTTCAGATTTTGTAAAAGGTAAATTTGGTCGTAAATATGGCCTGACCATCAAGAATGGACCTATGAAAGGTTTGTTATCAAGAGCGGTTGTCGTTATTGATGAGGATGGAAGAATAGCCTATACCGAACAGGTTCCTGAGATTGTGGATGAGCCCAATTACGATGCTGCGCTGGAAGCAGTAAAATAAACAATGATTTCGTTTTCGAAATAAACCATTTATGAACTAGCCCAATGGATCATCAAAAAGATGGCTTTGTAAAAGGAAGAATTAAAAGCTTTTCTTATGCTTTGAAAGGCATGTTCCTTTTAATAACTACTGAACATAGCATCATGGTTCAATGTGCTATAGCCTTGGTGGTGATCTTCTTAGGTTGGTGGTTTGATATTTCGTCAACCGAATGGATTTTACAGATTCTTGCTATCGGATTGGTTCTGGTAGCAGAATCTTTGAATACAGCTGTTGAAAAGATATGTGATTTTATACATCCTGATCACAATAATAAAATAGGATTTATTAAAGATATTTCGGCTGGATCGGTCAGCTTTGCCGCTATTTCGGCTCTAATTGCTGGATTAATAATATACTTGCCTAAATTGCTGTAGAAATCGCATATTTTGGATTTGAATATGTAGGTTTGTAAGCTAAATTATTTATGTATTTTTGTGACCTATGGCTAAAGGGAAAAAAAGAACTTCCAGACCCAAAAAAAAAGTAAAAAAACCGAATAGAATTGTAAGCTTCTTCAAGAGCCAACAAACACATTTGGTTTTTGGTGTTCTTGTGTTTTCTGCTTCCATATTTTTATTGATCTCGTTTTATTCATTTTTACAGCATTGGAAAGAGGATCAAAGTATTTTAGATAGTTTTTCTGACAAGCAGGTCAGTGCCAACAATCTCTTGGGAAAGCTTGGAGCTTCCCTGAGTGATTTTTTTGTTTATGACGGTTTTGGAGTAGCTACATTTATATTTCCCATATTATTATTTTTTACAGGATTGTATATTATTTTGAATATTCCTGTGAAGCAGTTGTACAGATCATGGATCAATGGCCTAATGGCGATGATCTGGTTTTCTTTGGGATTGGCCTATTTGAAACCACAATATCCATTACTGGGAGGTAAGGTGGGTTTTGAAATCAATGAGTTTTTACAGATTTACATCGGTGGTATAGGTGTTTTACTTCTCTTGTTGTTCACGTGCATTGTTTTCATCATAGCCTCCTTTAAAATTACACCGGCAAAGGTCAAGTCATGGTTGCCAAAACCAACACCGAAAATGAAAAAGGATTCGCTTGTTACAGATGATGTGACGGAGGAAGGTTTTATTAGTGAGACAAGCTATGACAGTCTTGAAGATGAACTTGATATAGAGTTGGAGTCCTTTGAAACCGTTGAACCGGAACCTCAGGAGGAAGCAGTAATTCTAGAGCCAGAAGTTACTTTTAAAGGTGAGGAAATTGTAAAAGAAGAATTGGTTGTTGAAGAGAATGAGGAGGTGGTCGAGGAAGAAATTGAGATTGAGGTAAAAGGTCCAGTACAGGAGGAGCATAGCGTAAAGAATCTTTCCAATAGTTTGTTACAGGATTTTGGGGAATTTGATCCCAGGTTGGAATTGTCAAAATTTAAATTTCCTGAGCTGAATCTCTTAAAAGACTATTCGAATGAAAATATTCATATTAACAAGCAAGAATTAGAGAATAATAAGAATAGAATTGTAGAAACCCTCAACAATTACAAAATCGGAATTGCTAGTATCAAGGCTACAATTGGACCAACAGTAACCTTATATGAGATCGTACCTGAAGCTGGAGTTCGTATTTCGAAGATCAAGAACCTTGAAGACGACATTGCCTTGTCTCTTTCGGCCCTCGGAATCAGAATTATTGCCCCAATACCGGGAAGAGGAACCATAGGAATAGAGGTGCCAAATAAGAAGCCATCCATTGTATCGATGAAATCAGTTTTGTCTTCAAAAAAGTTTCAAAACACCAAGATGGAACTTCCGATCGCTTTGGGTAAAACGATTTCAAACGAAACATTCGTTATTGATCTGGCTAAAATGCCGCACTTGCTCATGGCAGGTGCCACTGGTCAGGGAAAATCTGTTGGACTGAATGCGGTACTAGCCTCCTTATTATATAAAAAGCATCCCGCTGAAGTCAAATTTGTTCTGGTCGATCCTAAGAAGGTGGAGTTGACCCTTTTCAATAAAATTGAACGACATTATCTCGCTAAATTGCCCGATACAGAGGATGCTATTATCACAGATACGACCATGGTAATCAATACTTTGAATTCCCTGTGTATTGAAATGGACAATCGCTATGATCTGCTTAAGAATGCCTATGTTAGAAACATAAAAGAATACAATGCTAAATTTATAGCCCGAAAGTTGAATCCTGAGAATGGACATACCTTTTTGCCATATATCGTATTGGTTATTGATGAGTTTGCAGACCTGATCATGACGGCTGGCAAGGAAATAGAAGCTCCTATAGCCAGATTGGCCCAGTTGGCCAGAGCAATAGGGATTCATTTAATTGTGGCTACACAAAGACCTTCGGTAAACGTCATTACAGGGATCATTAAGGCCAATTTCCCGGCACGTGTAGCTTTTAGGGTGACTTCGAAAATTGATTCAAGAACGATTCTTGACTCTCAGGGTGCTGATCAGTTGATCGGGAAAGGGGATATGCTAATTTCTACGGGTAATGATTTGACAAGATTGCAGTGTGCGTTTATCGATACACCGGAAGTTGAAAACCTGACAGATTTTATTGGTTCTCAACGGGCTTATCCAACGGCCCATAGCTTACCAGAATATGTTGGTGAAGAAAATGGCACGAGTCTTGACATAGATATTGAAAGCAGGGATAAATTGTTTGCGGAAGCCGCAAAGTTGGTGGTAATCGCACAGCAAGGTTCGGCATCCCTGTTACAAAGAAAATTAAAACTAGGATATAACAGAGCGGGAAGAATCATCGATCAATTGGAGGCTGCTAACATAGTGGGTCCATTTGAAGGGAGTAAAGCAAGACAGGTGCTTGTGTCGGATATGGTCTCGCTACAACAATTATTAGACAATGAATAGACGTATTTTAATGATAGGATTTACAGTTTTGTTAGTCATTTGTACTACTAATAGAGCTATGGCTCAAAATGATCCGGCGGCAAAAAGTATTTTGGATAAAGCTTCATCAACTATGAGGGCATATGACGACATTTCAATGGAGTTTGACTATGTGCTTGACAATCAGGCTGAAGATGTCAAACAAGAAATGTCTGGTGATGTTTTGTTGAAAGGAGATAAATACAAAGTAAATTTGTTTGGTTCTACCCAGATCTTTGACGGTTCCAAGACCTATACCATCATTCCCGAAAATGAAGAGGTCAATATTAACGATGCTGATCTTGAGGAAGAAAGTAGTTTTACGCCCTCAAAATTTTATTCATTTTATGAGTCGGGATATACCTATCAAATGGACGAATTAAAACAATTGAATGGAAAAAAAGTTCAATTTGTAAAATTGACTCCTATTGATACGGATTCAGAAGTCAGCAGTATTTTGGTAGGTATCGATGTGAAGACGAATCATATTTATCAGATAATCGAAATAGGTATGAATCAAACCAGAACGATATTAACTGCGAAAAATATAAAGACAAATCAGCAGGTCAGTGCTGCTGTTTTTTCTTTTGATGAGAAAAAATATGAAGATTTGAATTATATGATCAACAAATAATTGATCATTTGAGGTGATTTAGCACATGAAAATCTTAAACAGATACATTCTTAAGAGTTTTCTATCTCCTTTTGTTGCTACATTCTTTATCATCCTGTTTGTGTTGATCATGCAGGCACTTTGGCTACAGTTTGATAAAATAGCAGGTAAGGGTATCAGCCTTGTTATTATACTGAAGTTTCTTGGTTATATGGCGTTGATGATGGTGCCTACGGCATTACCAATTGCTATTCTATTGTCGGCGATCATGGCCCTGGGGAATATGGCTGAGAATTATGAGTTTGCAGCGGTTAAATCGGCAGGAATTTCACTTCAGCGCTTTATCAGACCCCTTGTTGTTTTAATGATCGTTCTGAGCTTTTCAAACTTTTTGTTTTTAAATTATGTCTTTCCCTATGCCTCTTTAAAGTCAAAGAATCTTATTTATAATATGAAAATGAAGGAGCCGGGATTGGCCCTGGTCCCTGGTACGTTTAATACAGAAATTCCAGATTACAGCATAAAGTTCGAAGAGAAATATGGCGAAGAAGAAAACCTGTTAAAAAATGTGCTCATCTATGATTTGCGATCTAATGTGGTAAATAATAAGGTCATAACGGCGAAAAAGGGAGAAATAGTCTCTGAAGAAGGGAGTCGTTATTTGACTTTAATATTAGAAGATGGATACTATGCTGAAGACATGATTCCTAATAAGACAACCGTAGAATCGAGAAAGAGAGCTCCTTTTACCAAAGCGCATTTCGATCATTATGAGGTAAATATTGATGTTTCAAGTATTGGAGATTTTGATCCTGATGATGTGAAGTATAAAACAGGAAAGGAGATGTTAAGTCTGAAGCAACTTGATTTTTTTATAGACTCATTGCAGACGCCTTATCATGAATTTGTAGGAAATAGAGCGCAGCGGGTTTATAAAACGCTGAGAGCGAATTCCTTAATGAAAGATACTATAGATGGAGAGCCGCTAAAGCCAGAGATTTTAGACAATTTTAATACCAAGAACCAGCAATTAGTAACTGAGAATGCGTTTATTGCTGTGAAGGGAAATCTTGAAAACCTTCGAAGCTTCAAAACAACCCTAAAAGATAAACGTAAAATTATCAATGGGTATAATGTTGAGTTTCACAAGAGAATTGCGTTTTCAATAGCCTGTTTGGTTCTGTTCTTTGTTGGAACACCTTTGGGGTCTATTATTAGAAAAGGTGGCTTTGGATTGCCAATGATTATAGCGATTACGATCTTTGTGATTTACTTTTTTCTTTCCATTTTTGGAAAGAACATGGCAGAATCAAATAAAGTGTCACCATTTATTGGTGGTTGGCTGGCAACTTTTATTTTGCTACCCTTTGGGGCCTTGTTAATGAAGCGAGCGACCAATGATAAGGGAATATTCAATTTTGATGCCTTTATGCAGCCTGTCTATAATTTTTTCAATAAGATTTTTAAATTAAACAAGAATTAATTCCACATACATGGACAATAAAACAAAACCGATAATTAAACTCGATACGATTGAGAATGCCATTGAAGACATCAAAAATGGAAAGATGATTATCGTTGTAGATGATGAAAGCAGAGAGAATGAAGGTGATTTTGTGGCTGCTGCAGAAATGGTGACTCCTGAAATGATCAATTTTATGGCCACTAATGGAAGAGGTTTGATTTGCGCCCCTCTAACCGAATCAAGATGTGAAGAATTGGATCTTGATTTGATGGTGGGTAAAAATACAGTACTCCATAATACTCAATTTACGGTATCCGTTGATTTGATAGGACATGGATGCACAACTGGAATCTCAACCCATGACAGGGCAAAGACCGTTAAGGCATTGACACTGAATGAAACCAAGCCCGAAGATTTAGGAAGGCCTGGACATATTTTTCCGCTAAGGGCAAAGGACGGTGGAGTTTTAAGAAGAACTGGTCATACCGAAGCTGCTATTGACCTGGCTCGATTGGCTGGTCTTAAGCCTGCGGGGTTGCTGGTTGAAATCTTAAATGAAGATGGTACCATGGCTCGTTTACCTCAATTGATGAAGGTGGCAGAGAAATACGACCTGAAAATAATTTCTATTGAGGATCTGGTGGCCTACAGGATGAATCACGACTCATTAATTGATAAGATTGAAGATTTTAGCCTGGAAACCAGATTTGGTAAGTATTGCTTAAGGGCTTACAAACAAACGACCAATGGTCAGGTTCATATCGCACTGACAAAGGGAAATTGGAATATGGGTGAAGAGGTATTGGTGCGAGTTAATTCAACTTTGATCAATAATGATATTGTAGGAACACTTACAAACAATCCTGATGATAAACTGGCTAAAATGTTTGATATTATCAATAAAGAAGGTAAAGGTGCGGTTGTTTTTATCAATCAGGAATACCAATCTTTTGACCTGATTAATCGATTGAAATATTTAAAGGATTCTCAGCAGGAAAAAGAAATATCTGAACCATTGTTGAGAATGGATGAAAAGGATTTTGGAATTGGTGCACAGATTCTTCACGATTTGAAAATTAATAAAATAAAGCTGATTACAAATAACAAATATTCTGGAAAACGAGTTGGAATGATCGGTTATGGGTTAGAAGTGGTTGATAATATTTCCTTTTAGAATTTCGCATGGATTTTTGTATTTTCGTCTAGGTGAATTCACTTCGAAAAATATTATTTCCTTTCTCTATCCTTTACGGGCTGATCACAGGAGCTAGGAATTATGCCTTTGATAAAGGTATACTTACATCGAGAACTTTTGATCTTCCAATTATTGCCGTTGGAAATTTAAGTGTTGGAGGTACAGGTAAATCTCCAATGATCGAATATTTGATACGATTATTTTCCAGGGAGCTCAATCTGGCTGTTTTAAGTCGAGGCTATGGTAGGAGTACAAAAGGTTTTTATTTGGCAAATGACAAGATTTGCGCTCGTGAAATAGGTGACGAACCCTTTCAATTTTATCATAAATTTCCTGATATTAAAGTAGCTGTTGATGAAAAAAGGGTCAATGGGGTAGAGCAGTTAATAAAAACAGACCCAGGCCTTGAGCTGATACTATTAGATGATGCTTTTCAGCATCGTTATGTGAAAGCGGGTTTTTATATCATGTTGACGGCTTATGATGATCTGTATATAAATGATTTTATGTTACCTGCAGGTAATTTAAGAGAATCGAGAAGTGGATCTAGAAGAGCTCAGGTAATTATTGTGAGTAAATGTCCTCATAATTTATCTATTCAGAAAAGGGAAGCTATCCTGAAACGCATAAGACCCAGTGCAGATCAGCAGGTGTTTTTCAGTTCAATAAAATACGCATCAAGTGTGATGAACGAAACTAGTAGTAAATCTTTAGATGAACTTTCAGGGTCCAGGGTCGCTTTGGTCACAGGAATTGCCAATTCTTTACCTTTGGAAAACTATTTGAAGTCGAAAGCTATTAACTTTGAGCATATAAAATTCTCTGACCATCAAGCTATTGAAAAGAAAGAGTTAGATAAGATTTTAAAGGTGTTGGATGGTTTTAGGGATGAGCAAAAAATAGTGATTACTACAGAAAAAGATTATGTGAGAAGTTTTATGGATATTGATTTGCCAGTATACTACCTTCCCATTGAAACTGACATTCTTGATGATGGTGAAAAATTTAATGAAATAATACAAGCATATGTACGAAAAAATAAAAGAGACGGCCAGATTTCTTAAGGACATTGGCCTGGCCAAACCTGATCTTGGGATTGTTTTAGGTACAGGATTAGGAGGGATTGTGAATATGATTGATGTCGAAAAAAGTATTCCTTATCACGATATACCCAACTTCCCTGTGAGTACTGTCACTGGGCATTCGGGAACCTTGATCCATGGTTCCTTATCAGGTAAAAAGGTACTTGCCATGCAAGGCAGGTTTCATTATTATGAAGGATGGGAAATGCAAGAAGTTACCTTTCCAATTCGTGTAATGCATATGCTGGGTGTTAAGAAATTAATGGTTTCCAATGCTTGTGGCGGGGTAAACCCGGAATTTAAAGTTGGTGATGTCATGATTATTAATGATCATATCAATATGATGCCAGAGCACCCATTAAGAGGAGAAAATGAAGAAAGATTTGGTCCTCGCTTTGTAGATATGCATGAGCCGTATAATAAAAAAATGATCAGTTTAATGAAATCTGTCGCATTTGATCAGAAAATTGATATAAAGGAGGGAATATACTTAGCCTTACAGGGGCCCACATTTGAGACACCTGCAGAGTATAGAATGGTGAAGTTGATGGGTGCAGATGCCGTTGGTATGAGTACGGTGCCTGAAGTTATTGTTGCCAAACATATGGGCATGGATTGTTTTGGTCTGTCAATCATCACAGATCTTGGTATTGAGGGTAAGGTAGAAGAGGTCTCCCATGAAGCGGTTCAGCTGGTAGCGAAGGCCGCGGAAATTAAAATAAGTAAACTTGTTGAATCCTTTATCGCCAAGCTCTAAAAATAAATAAAGCACTTCCGGATGTTGAAGTGCTTTAGCTTACTAACTCAAAATTAATTTTAATGAAGAACAAAACTTTGTGAGGAATTTTGTCTGGGTCCAAATTAAGTAAATATTAAGGTATTCACAAGAATAATCGTGTTTTTTTTAATTATTTTCTTAAAATCACATTTTTTTCTTAAGAATTCTTGTGTTTTTTAGTCTTGATGTTGCATATGATATAATGTTCTTATGGAAAAAGAATATTACAAAACCTAAAAAGCACCTCCGGGAGGAGGTGCTTTTAGCTTACTAACTCAAAATTAATCATAATGAAAACAAAATTAGTGGGGAATTTTGCTTCAATTAATTAGTCGCAAATCTTATGCCAAAAACACTTGCAATTGTTAAAAATTTATTAAATATTGGTTTTTTTTGGAAAATATGTGGTGAAATCCAATTTATTTAAGCTCAATTCATGAAATTCACTCAATTCTGCAATTCTTGATCCTTTCTATAACATAAAAGCACCTCTTTGTGGAGGTGCTTTTAACTTACTAACTCAAAATTAATCATACGAAGTCAAAATTAATGGGGAATTTTGCTTCATTTTTATATCATCAAATTTCGTACCAAAAACCGAAATTGAGATGTTAATCATATGTTAATATGGTATTTAGCCTAAAAAAGGTGTTTTTCGGCTCTATAAGAAGAACGAACCAAGGCACCACTTTCCACATATTTAAAACCTAGCTCAAGACCAATTTCCTTGTATTTTTCAAATTGAGCAGGTGTGATAAACTCATGAACCGGTAAATGCTGTTTACTTGGTTGTAAATACTGCCCAATGGTAACGATATCAACTTTTGCCTTGTGCAAATCGTGTAAGGTTTCAATAACTTCATCTTCTTTTTCTCCAAGACCTAGCATAATTCCAGACTTGGTTCTTTTCTGCCCTGAATCTTTGATATAAGATAAGACCTCAAGGCTTCGATCATATTGAGCCTGTATCCTTACTTCTCGAGTGAGTCTTCGAACGGTTTCAACATTATGCGATATGACTTCAGGGGCCACAGCTACAATCCTGTCAATATTGTTTTTCATTCCTCTAAAATCGGGAATTAAGGTTTCTAAGGTTGTGTTTGGATTGGTCCTGCGAATGGCTTCAACGGTTTCGGCCCAAATGATTGAGCCACCATCTTTAAGGTCATCTCTGTCGACAGAAGTGATCACGGCATGTTTAATTTTCATCAGGTAAATGGAACGAGCAACTTTTTCAGGTTCATCCCATTCAACGGTTTCCGGTTTTCCGGTCTTCACACCACAAAAACCACATGATCGGGTACAAATATTACCCAATATCATAAAGGTAGCGGTACCTTCTCCCCAGCATTCACCCATGTTGGGGCAACTTCCACTGGTACAAATGGTATTCAATTTGTACTTATCTACTAATCCTCTTAAATCGGTATACTTTTTACCGACCGGTAGTTTGACTCTTAACCACTCTGGCTTTTTCGTTCTGGGTGTTATAACTGAGCTGTCCGACATGATTGTAAATTATAGTTTGCAAATTTACAAAGAATTATTGTATTCAATTGTCAATGTATTAAGACAAATTCTGGTCTGGCAAAAAACATTCTTGGGTTATTCTGATCTGAATTTGAAGAAGGATGAAGCCTGTTTGACCTCGGCACAAAACATCCTGATGAAGCATGTCCTTTAAATCAATGGTATAAGAATAAGCACCCCTATCATCAGTACCACAAATTCAGCTCATGTAGAAGGCGATCATAATTGTTACTGATTCAGGTATTTCATATCTGAATTGAATTAAGACCAGTTTTTACAAGCGATATGGCAGGTGTATTTAAATAAAATTGCCTTTGATCATTACCTTGTCAATGACGTTTGTTCCAAAAGCATAGGGCATAAAGTGGTAGCTAGGTATATCTTTTGTAATGATCAGATTCGCAAATTTCCCTTTTGTGATACTCCCATGTGTTTTATGCAGATTCATGGCATAGGCACCATTAATAGTGGCTGCGTTAATAGCCTCTTCGGGAGTCATTTTCATCTTGATACAGGCGGTTGCCACCACAAAATTCATATTGCCGCTTGGTGTAGAGCCAGGATTGAAATCTGTAGCCAGAGCCAACGGAAGGCCTTGGTCTATCATGTCTCTGGCGGGCGTATATGGGATGCTTAAGAAATAGGAACATGAAGGAAGAGCAACGGGCATGACTTCGGTGTTTTTCAAGCTGTTTATATCGGTTTGGGTCATCACTTCAAGATGATCAACACTTAAGGCATTATGTAAAGCACCAACTTGAATTCCACCAATGCTGTTAAACTGATTGACATGAATTTTAGGGCGGAGTCCAAATTCTTTTCCTGTTTTAAGAATCTGCTCAGTTTGTTTGGTGTCAAAATATCCTTTTTCGCAAAACACATCGATAAAATCTGCTAGTTTTTCTTCGGCAACTTTTGGAATCATTTCATTGCAAATGAGTTCAATATAACCGCTCTTATCTTCCTTGAAGCTCGCAGGAAAGGCATGGGCTCCTAAAAAGGTTGATTTTATGGAAACGGGATATGACTTAGACAAGGTTTTGATCACCCTCAGCATTTTTAGTTCTGCCTCTGTACTCAGTCCATAGCCTGATTTGATCTCAACCGCACCTGTTCCAAGATTCATAACTTCTTGCAGGCGTTGAGAGGATTGTTCGAACAGTTCTTGTTCAGAACTCTCCTGTAATTTTTTGGCAGAATTTAATATGCCCCCTCCTTTGGCAGCAATTTCTTCATAACTAAGACCGTTAATTCTGTCTACGAATTCACCCTCTCTGTTTCCGGCAAAGACCAGATGCGTATGTGAATCGCACCAGGCAGGAAGTATAATTTGACCACGGGCATCAATCACCTGGTCTGCATTGTAGTCTGTCAGTTTCTCCATAGGCCCGAAGTCTGAGATCACGTCATCTTCGACCAGTAGGTAAGCATTTTTTATCGATGGCAATTCCTTCATATGGGCGCCAGATACTTTGTGAACATGTTCATCTCTTATTTGCAACAATTCTTTGATGTTGAATAGTAAGGTTTTCATATGTGTAATAGCAGATTCAGATTTATATGCAATTTACTCATTAAAAATTGTGAACCTGAGGAATTCGTAATAATTGTTGCACAGAAAATCATAAATAAATTATTCATATAAGTATCTTTGTGAAAATTTTTTATCAATGAGTAGAGCCATTTATATAGCAACTGGAGAAGCTGAAAGCGGCAAATCGATCCTGACCCTCGGGCTAATGAGTATTCTTCTGGGAAGAACGAGAAAGGTAGGATACTTTAGACCCATTATTGAGGTTCTTGATCCTGCTAAAAAAGACAACCATATTGAAACCATTTTAAGCCATTTCAACCTCGAAATGGAATATGATGAATGCTATGCCCTGACGGGTTCTGAAGTAATTCAAAAGAAGACAGCAGGCAAGGATGGGGAGATATTAGATGAGATCATTAAGAAATACAAGGCCCTGGAAGATCGTTTTGATTTTATTCTGGTTGAGGGAACAGATTTTTCTGGTGAGGCTGTTTTTGTTGAATTAGACATCAACACTATCATTGCAAAGAATTTGGGAATACCCGTGATTTTAGTTGGTTCCGGAAAGGGTAAAAACACTGAAGAGCTCATTTCAAACCTTCTATTGGCCTATGATTCCTTTATGGATAAGGAAGTTAAAGTACTGGGAATTGTTGCGAATAAAGTAGCTGAGGAACAGCTTGCAACCATCGGTGACACGTTAAAGAAAGCTGTCAATGAGGAAATTTTTGTAGGTGTTATTCCGATGATCACAAGTTTGAATAATCCAACAATTAAAGAAATAGTTGATGAATTAAAGGCAGATGTACTTGTAGGAGAATCTCAACTCGATAATCAAGTAGAATCGTCAGCGGTTGGTGCCATGCAGCTGAGAAATTTTTTACAACATTTAAAAACCAATTGTCTGGTGATAACCCCGGGTGATCGGGCGGATGTTATTTTGAGTTCGTTGCAGGCCAGTATTTCGGATAACTATCCTAAAATAGCAGGGATCGTGTTAACTGGTGGCTTAACACCTGAAGCTCCTGTGATGGATTTGATTCAGGGTTTAAAAGAGGTTGTGCCGATCCTTGCCATCAATAAAGGAACTTTTGAGGTGGCCAACAGAATTGGAGCGATCAGGTCACATATTTACCCCAGTAATGAACAGCGGATCTATACCTCTTTGAATACATTTGACAAATATGTGAATATTAGCGATCTCACGAGAAAATACCTAACTTTTAAACCCAAAGGATTGACGCCAAGAATGTTTCAATATGACCTGTTGAAAAAGGCTCAGAAGGTTAAAAAGCATATTGTACTTCCTGAAGGTACTGACGAAAGAATTTTACTGGCGGCTGCCAGATTAACGGTCTTGGACATCGTAGAAATAACCTTATTGGGTGTGAAGCAGGAAATTGAAGATAAAATCAATGAATTGGGGATCAGTATAAATTTCGATAGTGTTCATATTATTGATCCGGCAAATTCTCCTGATTTTGACGACTATGTTCAGACTTTTTACGAATTGAGAAAGCATAAGAATATCAATATTAGCATGGCTCAGGACCTCATGCACGATGTGTCATTTTTTGGAACGATGATGGTGTATAAAGGACATGCGGATGGAATGGTTTCGGGAGCTGTGAATACAACCCAGCACACGATTCGACCGGCCCTGCAGTTTATCAAGACCAAACCGAATGTTTCGGTGGTGTCTTCTGTATTTTTTATGTGCCTTGAAGACCGCGTTTCGGTTTTTGGAGATTGTGCCATAAACCCGAATCCAACAGCTGAACAATTGGCTGAAATTGCTATTTCATCGGCTGATTCAAGTGCTGATTTTGGCATTGAGCCTAAGGTTGCCATGCTGTCTTATTCTTCTGGTTCTTCAGGACAGGGTGCAGATGTTGACAAGGTGAGAAGGGCGACTGAGATTGTAAAAGAATTAAGGCCAGATATAAAAATAGAAGGTCCTATTCAATATGATGCCGCAGTGGATATCAAGGTGGGTAAGAAAAAAATACCGAATTCAGAAGTGGCCGGTGAGGCCAGCGTATTGATATTTCCTGATTTGAATACAGGGAATAATACCTATAAGGCCGTTCAGAGAGAAACTGGGGCAATTGCTATTGGTCCTATGCTTCAAGGATTGAATAAACCGGTAAATGACCTGAGCAGAGGATGTACGGTGGATGATATTTTTAATACCGTCGTCATTACTGCCATACAGGCGCAATAATAAATTAAGACAAGGCATGAGACAAGTTTACGGTTCATGTTATTAACAGGAATAAAACTATAATTAGACGCATAAGATACTATGAAGATATTAGTGATCAATTCGGGTAGTTCATCCATAAAGTTTCAATTGATTCAGATGCCTGATGCTATGATTTTGGCACAGGGAATGGTTGAGAGAATAGGGTTGACAGGTTCTAAGGTGGAGCTGGCAGCAAATGACCAGGTTTTTGAAGATCTTAGCCCCATTGAGAATCATGAGCAGGGTCTTGAAAGGGTCGCTGAATTGTTGCTTGACAACAGGTTTGGTTTATTGAAAAATTCAGGAGAAATTGATGCTGTTGGACACCGGGTAGTTCATGGGGGAAGTTCTTTTTCAGAAACTGTTTTGATCACCGAAGAGGTGAAGGAAAAGATAAAAGAGTTGTTTAGTTTGGCTCCTTTGCATAATCCACACAACTTTAAAGGAATTGAAGTAGCTGAGACCATATTTAAAAACGCTGCTCAGGTTGCAGTATTTGACACCGCTTTTCATCAAACCATGCCTGAGGAAGCTTATCGCTATGCGATTCCTGAGAAGTTTTATCTGGAACATCAGATAAGGGCCTATGGTTTTCACGGAACAAGTCATAAATATGTTTCTCAGGAAGCCATCTCGTATTTAAATAAATCAGATTCAAAATTAATTACAGTTCACCTAGGTAATGGCTGCAGTATTTCAGCCATAAAGGATGGGAAAAGTGTAGAGCATTCTCTCGGGTTTGGACCGATGAACGGGCTTCTTATGGGGACCCGAAGTGGAGACATAGACCAGTCCGTTATTTTTTATTTGATGGACGAACTTGGTTATAGCTCAAAAGAAGTGAAGAAAGTTCTTCAGGAACAAAGTGGGATGCTCGGACTGACAGGTTACAGTGATTTACGTGAGATCGAGATGAAGGCTCAGGAAGGGGATAGAGCGTGTAATCTGGCGTTAAGAATGAATGCCTATCGTGTAAAGAAGTATATTGGAGCCTATGTAGCAGCTCTGAATGGCGTAGATGCCATCGTTTTTACGGCAGGTATTGGAGAGAATTCGGATATAATGAGAACATTGGTTTGTCAGGAGCTTGATTATTTTGGGATTCAATTGGATGAAGAAAAAAATGGTGTCAGAAGCAAAGACTTAAGGGAAATTCAAAAAGCATCTGCTTCAGTGAAAATTTTAGTGATTCCTACCAATGAAGAGATTGAAATTGCCAGACAGTCTTTTCAATTGGTGCGTAATATGTTAAAATAGGAGTTAAAAAAGGCCATTTTTAAGAAGGCCTTCTCACAGATTGGCAGGAATTATTTAAATTAGGCCTTTTTAATTTTAAATAGTTGAAATGCCTCTACCTCAAAAACACGAATACCCTCCATTTTACCAGCCTTATATTGATGTTCTGGACCCGACCCTAGGAGTACTTGAGTTGCTGGAAATGTCGCTTGAGCAATTCGAAGCCTTGTGCTACGGAATTGATGATTCAAAACAAGAATACAGATATGCTGAGGGCAAATGGACCATTAAAGAGTTGGTGCAGCATTTAATTGATGCAGAAAGGGTATTTATTTATCGAGCTTTAAGACTTTCCAGAAATGACCAAACTCCTTTGCCTGGTTTTGATGAAAACCTATATGTTTCAAATTATCCATGTAACAGGCGGGATTATACGTCATTATTAGATGAATTCTGTTTGCTCAGAAGGTCAACTATTTTGATGTTGAAAGATTTTGATGATACAGAATTTGATAGAAAAGGCATCGTTTCTGATTTGCCAATGACGGTTAGAGCCATTGCTCACATATCTTCAGGGCATGTATTACATCATTTAAAGATTATAAAAGAGAGGTATTTATAGTATACTGTTTTTCAGTGCCTTATGCAGCCTTGTTGCTGTGGAATTATTTTCATTGAAAAATTGTGAACAAGAGTGATCTATGAAGTTTTTATTTTGCAGCATCAGGATTGGTCCCAAAAAAAGAAAATTCTAATAATTTATACGATCAAATAAATAGTAGAGAAATAGAATGAAAGATAAATTTGATGCTATTGTCATCGGTACCGGAATATCTGGGGGATGGGCAGCCAAAGAACTTTGCGAGAATGGTTTAAAAACACTTGTTCTCGAAAGAGGAAGAATGGTAAAGCACGTGGTGGATTATCCAACCATGAATGATGAAAACTGGGACTTTAGTCATAGAAATAGATTGACACCCCAAGAAAAAGAAAGACAAGAAAAACAATCCAGAACCGGATATACTACTGCTGAAGCGAGCAAACATTGGTTTGTTGATGATATTGATCATCCTTATTCAGAGACCAAGCGCTTTGATTGGATGAGGGGCTATCATGTAGGTGGCCGATCAATCACTTGGGGGAGGCATTCTTACAGGTTGAGTGAAATGGATTTTGAAGCGAATAAAAAGGATGGTCATGGCGTAGATTGGCCGATCAGATATAAGGATATAGCCCCCTGGTATGATAAGGTAGAGGAATACATTGGAGTGTGTGGTACCAATCTGGGATTAGAGCAATTACCTGATGGTAAATTTACAGAAGCCATGCCTTTCAATTGTGTGGAGGCAGATTTTGCTGAAAGAGTGGCTAAAAATATGGATGGTCGTGTAGTTACTCAGGGAAGGGTAGCTCATATAACGGGTGATAAGCGTCATGAAGGCAGAAGCAAATGTCAGTTTAGAAACCGATGCATCAGAGGGTGCCCCTTTGGAGGATACTTCAGTAGTTTGGCTTCAACATTGCCAGCCGCCGAAAGAACCGGTCTGATGACCTTAAGACCTAATTCCATTGCCTATGAAATTGTTTATGATGATGCTTCTGAGAAAGCGACAGGTGTAAGGGTAATCGATACTGAAACCAAAGAGAAGTTGTTTTTTGAGGCTGAAATTATTTTTTGCTGTGCTTCAGCCATTGCCTCTTCCTCCATACTTATGCAATCCAAGTCAGAGAGGTTTCCTAACGGACTCGGAAATGACAGTGGAGAATTAGGGCATAATATCATGGATCATCAATTGGGTGTGGGTGCATATGCAGTGGTCAATGAACATGAAGATAAATATTACAAAGGCAGAAAGCCAGGAGGCTTTTATATACCCAGGTTTAGAAACCTGGATGGGGAAACCGCAGATCTTAATTTTATACGTGGCTATGGATATCAGGGAGCAGCTAGCAGACAGAACTGGAGGCGGGCCGTTTCAGAATTGAGTTATGGCAAGGAGTTTAAAGATGATTTGGTGAAGCCAGGTCCCTGGGTCATTGGTATAGGTGGATTTGGTGAATGTTTGCCGTATCACGAGAATAAAATAACATTGAACTACGAACATCTTGACCAATGGGGTCTGCCAACTGTGGATTTTGATGTAGCGTTTAAAGAAAACGAAGCATTGATGAGAAAGGATATCAAGGAACAGGCAGTTGCCATGCTCAAGGCTGCAGGTTATGAAAATGCCATGGGCTTTGATGATAAGAC
The DNA here is from genome assembly GCA_964419405.1 of uncultured Flavobacteriaceae bacterium. Classification (GTDB taxonomy): domain Bacteria; phylum Bacteroidota; class Bacteroidia; order Flavobacteriales; family Flavobacteriaceae; genus Lutimonas. Next base: position 1,329 of record CAYQPI010000191.1, on the reverse strand, counting down.
TCAGTACGCTCCAGGTTTGGCGATTCATGAAATGGGAGGTGCCAGAATGGGACGTGATCCAAAAACGTCTGTCTTAAACAGGTATAATCAGATTCATAGTGTTAAGAATGTTTATGTTACAGACGGAGCTTGTATGACATCTGCAGGTTGTCAAAACCCTTCTTTAACCTATATGGCCCTTACGGCAAGGGCAGCAAATCACGCTGCTCAAGAATTCAAAAAAAATAAAGAAATAAGTTAGGATGAATAGAAGAGATCTTATAAAAAATATCAGCCTGACCTTTGGCTATGCTATTGCAGCACCAACTGTTCTGAGTGCGTTGGAGTCCTGCAGTCAAAAAGGTAAAACATGGGAAGCCTTGTTTTTAAGCGATTCGGAAAAGAACTATGTTAGTCATCTGATCGATATCATCTTGCCCGAGTCGGATATTCCAGGCGGACTGGAGATTCAGTTACCTCAGTTTGTTGATATGATGTTAAACGACATGCTCACGGCTGATGAAAAAGAAACCTTTGCAGCAGGAAGTAATGTGTTTGCACAAAATTTTAAAACGATGTTTGACAAGGACATCGCAGAGGGGACTAAGGAAGAAATCAATCAACTATTTAAAGATTATTTTGATCTAGCAACTGATGAACAAGCAAAAGTATTGAGGAGACAGGCCATGGGGCTATCGCGTGTAGATCCTTCGGAAAAAGAAGACTTTTTGCTCTACAATTTTCTAATTCAGGTAAGAAGCCTTTCTTTATTTGGCTATTTTACTTCTGAAAAAGTTGGCAAGGAGGTGCTGAATTTTGACCCTATCCCAGGGACCTATAATCCTTGCGTACCAGTTGCTGATATCGGCAATGCCTGGACCATTTGATGTTAAATTATAAGAAATGAAAAATATTCGAAAGTTGGTTTTATCTGCCCTGGTATGTTTACTGAGTTTGATAAACTATGCGCAAACTAATCGTAAAATGGAAGCTAAGAAGGCAGTATTGTGTTTTGAAATAAATTCTCTATTAGGAGAGGGGGCATTTTGGGATCATCATGAGCAAAGATTGTTTTGGGTCGATATAGAGGGGAAAAAGCTTCACCTGTTTGATCCGGCATTGAAAAAGAATAAGACCTTTGATATGCCTTCAAGAATAGGCACCGTAGTTCCGGTTGATAAAAAAGAAGCGGTGGTAGCCTTAGAAGATGGGATTTTTATCACAAATCTAGAAGATGGCCAATTGAACAGACTTTCGGATGTGGAATCTGCAATGACCTATAATCGATTTAATGATGGGAAATGCGATCCTAACGGCAATTTGTGGGTAGGCTCAATGCATTTGGAACAA
>CAYQPI010000190.1:0-1747 GCA_964419405.1 uncultured Flavobacteriaceae bacterium | reverse complement strand
CTTCACTTAAGTGAAGGGCTCACTAATGTCCGTTAAACTAAAAAGTAAACATTATTTATATATAATTTATCAATCAGTCAATTGAACCTTCTGATCATTTCAGGCTTATTCTTTTTCAATTTTATCCTTTTTTTCGATCATTGCGTTTGCTACCAAGAACAAGCCGCCGAATAAAAAGATCATTGAAGGATAGGCTACCTCTTCATCTAATACGGTGTAGCTTTCAAGAATAGAGGCAATTAATATGCCGGTTCCAATACCAATAGCCAGCATTCCAAATTTTAATGTAAGGTTAGATCGATGTGTCTTTTTGGTTGCGAAAAGAGATGCATCTGCACCTTTTTCAATTAATGATAATCTTTCTTTGTTTCTAGTTTTTAGAAATACATAAAAGATTCCAAAGATTGAAGAAAATACTATTAAGGGGATTAAAATGGGTTCCATAATTTGTTTTTTAAATTAAACTTTCTGCTTTCTTCATAGGACGGAGCATGTAAAATTCAGGTTACATTTTTTTTAAATTATTTTTTTTGACATAACTTGTAACCTCAAGATCAGATTAAGTGTCTTATACTATAGATGGATAATAATTCAGATCAAAAATATATTGATAAGGTGTTACAAGGTGACACAAATGCATTTGCTTATTTGATTAATAAGTATAAGGACATGAGCTATACCCTGGCGATAAAGATTGTGAAAAGCCATGAGGATGCCGAGGAAGTGGCACAGGATAGTTTTTTAAAGGCATATGAAAAATTAAATACATTTAAAGGAAACGCAAAATTTTCGACTTGGTTATATACGATTGTTTATAGAAATGCCATTTCCAAAATCAGAAAGAAAAAAGTGGCAACCTCTGATATTGATGATTATGTCATTGACAACCATCATGAGGGCGCAGATTTTCCTCAATTGGAATCGCTTAAAAATGAAGAACAGCAAAAATATGTACGTGAAGCGGTGAATATGTTGCCAGAAAAAGATGCTTTGCTAATCACATTGTTTTATATGAATGATAATTCTATAGATGAGATAGAAGAAATAACAGGCTTGAGTCAGTCAAATATTAAGGTAAAACTGTTTAGGGCGAGGAAGAAATTAAACATGTCCTTGTCAGGATTGTTAAAAGAAGAATTAAAGACGATATTATGAAGGATGACCGAAATTTTGATAAATTGATGAGAGAAAGTTTGAAGGCCGAACAGCCGTCGAAAGCTTTTACAAGTAATATCATGGGCCAAATAAATTCATTAGAAAGCAATGAAGAGAAGGCACTTGGATCTTTGATTAAAAGATCGTTGCTTGAAAGCCCTTCGCTTAATTTTACAGATCGTGTGATGGGGGAGATTGAAAAATCTTCAAAGGTCATAGTTGATCAGCCTATTATTGGGAAAAAAGCATGGACCTTTATATTGTTAAGTTTGATTTCAGTTGTTGTCTATGTATTGGTTTCGCCAACTAAAGAGACTGTAACTACGCAATATCTCGACAATGCCTTATCTAAATTTGACGGAGCTATTTCATTTGATCTTCCGGCTTTATTAATTTCACCATTGTTTGCCATTAGTGTATTTGCCCTTAGTTCTCTTTTATTCTTGGATTATTTTTTAAGAAACAGGACATTATCATTGAAAATCTGATACTTAATCAGAATATTATAAACCCTCTTATGATCTAGAAGCAATGTTTCGATTCAAGAGGGTATTTTTTTTGAAATATTTTTTAAAAAACACTTGCTGAAATT
>CAYQPI010000189.1:0-9855 GCA_964419405.1 uncultured Flavobacteriaceae bacterium | reverse complement strand
TCTGTGCCTCCTGGGAAGTGGGCAATTTTAAAAAGTGCTCCTAGAATTACTACTGCGGCTCCCAGACCATAGGCCATGTTAAACGCTTTCTTTTTTGCTTTTGATTGTGCCATAATTTTTGATTTTTATTTATTATTGATTAAGCTATTTTTTATTTATTCTTATCTGACATTTTTGTTCCCATATAATCTTGTACGGTTCTGAAGCCGATATAACTTCTCGCAGAATCTCCATATTCGTAGTCTCTTGTTCCTACTTCTAGGAAATAAGCTACATCCTTCCAAGATCCACCTCTAATTACTTTTCTTTGGTTATCATTGTCAACAACATTTGGATTAATTGTTGAACCTAAGTAATAAGAAGAAGGGTTATAAGCTGTGTTTGTCCATTCTGAAACATTTCCAGCCATATTATACAAGCCATAGTCATTGGCGTTATACGATCTTGCTTCTACAGTATAAAGAGCTCCATCTGCTGCATAATTACCTCTTTCAGGCTTGAAATTTGCAAGGAAACAACCTCTATCTGTTGTTGTATAAGGTCCACCCCAAGGGTACTTAGCATATTCTAGACCTCCTCTGGCAGCATATTCCCATTCTGCCTCAGTTGGTAATCGGAAACTTGGTTCTCTACCAGTTCCTTTCTTTTTACCTGCAAGGAAATCATTTCTTTTTTGAGTTCTGAAATTACAAAAAGCCTTTGCTTGATTCCAACTTACACCAACTACTGGATATTCATTATAAGCTTGATGCCAGAAATAATCTTGATGCATTGGATCATTATAAGAGTAATTGAAATCTTTTACCCATACTGCTGTGTCTGGATATACTTCTACTTCAACCTTTTTCAAGAAATCTTTATTGCTACCATTATTTTTAGCAGCCTTTGCACCGTCAAAAGTTAAGTAAACATACTTCAACTTTTTTGTGTCAATTTTTCTTTTTCTCTCCATGGCTTCTTCCATTGGAACATATAAACTGTCCATTGCTTCAGCATAATATTCATCTGGGAACTCACCAGTATTCCATACCAATTCTACGTCCCAATTCAAATAACGCCCTTCTGTTGGAGAGTTAATGTCTCCTAAACTTCCGTAGTTATCCATCATATACTTATAGTAAGCATTATCGGTACTATCTTGTTCTTTGAATTTATATTTTGAGATACCACTTAGGTCTCCTTTATTTTGCTCAATTGCAGCTCCTCCACCTATATCAGCTTCCTCCGCTAAAATTGCCAATTTTGTTCTTAGGATAGAATCTCTAACTCTAAAAACAAACTCGCGATATTCACTATTTGTAATTTCTGTATCGTCCATATAATATGGTCTAACAGTTACAGTTCTTGAAGGCGCACTAAATGCTCCTGCCACGTCTTCATCACCTTTACCCATGGTAAAAGCTCCACCTGGGATAAGAACCATTCCGAAGGGTTTTTCAGGAAAAAATTTCTTATTTGCCGAAACACCTACTAATTGTCCTCTGTCGTTTCCAGATTTACAACTGCTTAGAAACGCAAAGACGAATAATAATAGGATTAGGGATAACTTTTTCATAATTTTTACTTTTCTAACAAAATGTTATTGTTACATTAAAACTTATTGTTACTACTTAAAAGAGAGGTTTTTATTCAAAAAAGGCAAATAAATTCCTCACAAAATTTAATCGTTTGTTCCCTAAGAACGCTAAAAAGTCTAGTTAATTGTGTACTAATTCAATTTTCTAAAGGTTTTTAGCCATCTTTCAGGAATTATCTGATTATTTGCTGTTAAATAATCCTGATAGGTACATGGTATTAACGTAGATTTCTCCAAATTATTATGGACAAAGTCAATCTCCATCCACCATCTCTCGCTCTTATTGCTTTTGTAAAAATTTATAGACTCTTCTTCTACTAAAACAATATATTTTTTATAGTTTTCCTTTGAGGCAAAAGGGTATTCATCAATTCTCAAATTATACCCTTCTATAAAATACCAAATAGTCTGGGCAATTAAATGAGCGGTATTCTGTCTTTGATCAAACTTTGAATTGTATTCATAAATTCCAAACGAAGATAATTTTCTGCTGATTCCAGCGTATCTGGCGATGGCACAAATCTGATCTCCATAAAAACCGTTGGGAACTGCATTGTTATTGGCTGGCGCATCACTCATTCTTACAGCCCCTAAATCTATACTTACAATATCAGCATCTCTTAAAATGGGTTCGACAGAGGTAATATCATTACTCACCCCTCCCAGCCTGTATGCTTCAAAATGAAGCTTGTCCATCAAATCAATCTCTTCCTGAGAATTAAAAAATGTCTGAAAACCTATATTGCTGTAATTAAACAGATTGTTTGGCTTATCCATAACGATATAATGCAGATAGTTCCTTGAATTCAATAAAGGATCCATTTCTCCAATATCAAAACGGTTATCAACCGATACAATGTTCACCGGTTTTCCTATCCTGTCATAGGCTCTGTAATTCGCATAAGTAATATCCTGGCTTCCTCCTATTATAATAGGTGTAATTTTCTGTTCTAATAATTCACCAACCATTTCCTGAATTAAAAAGTAACTGTCACCTGTTTCATTCCCTTCAGGTATATTTCCCAGATCCGCTATCGATGCATGCCAGTTTCCCGGAAACATTTGATACAGATATTTTCTTATTACATCCAGACCTTTTCCGGCACCAATATTGTCAACAGCTCCTCTTGCCTCAGGAACACCCAGAATTGCTATCTGAACATCCTCCAGATTGGGAATACCCTCTTTTTTGGTGTGCAACTTGATTTTCTTCCCTAAAGAGAGGTCAGATTGTAGCGCAGTATGTGCCACTGCCATTTCTTCTACTGGTGTAAGAAGTTCCAGACTCATAGTATATTGTTAAAGATAAAAACGCCGCAATGTAACTAATTTTCCTATTCGAAAAGATGAGTGTTTACAAAAAATAAAAAGTCCTTTTAACTGATTGATTAGAAGGACCTTTTTGCTTTTCGCAATGGCTTACTTTTTCTTAGTGGCCCGTTTTTTACGGGTGGTTTTTTTTGGAGCATTTTTCTCAATTATACCCTTAACCTCTTCAAGACTAAGTGCTTGAGCGTCTACTGTTTTAGGAAGCTCAATTTTAACCTTCCCTTTCAAAATATTATGACGGCCCCACCTGGCTTTCTCTACTCGAATTCCTTCCTCCTCCCAGTTGTGAACCACTTTTTCAATTTCCTTTTGCTTTTTAGCCTCTATCAATTCAACAATATCCTCATAACTTAAATTGTCATAATCGTATTTTCTGTTCACATTGATAAACATATTGTTCCATTTAATGAATGGGCCAAATCTACCCACTCCTTTTTGAACAGGTAAGTTTTCATATTCTGCTATGGGTGCGTCTGCCTTGCGCTTCTCTTCAATTAATTCGATGGCTCTATCCATAGATACTGACATCGGATTTTCATCCTTGGCAAGTGATACAAAGGATTTTCCGAATTTCACATAAGGTCCAAACCTTCCATTCGCCACGATCACCTCTTCTCCTTCATATTCACCCAATGTCTTTGGTAATTTAAACAGGTCCATCGCTTCTTCATAAGTGATGTTCCCCAAGGTTTGTTCTCCCTGAAGACTTGCAAATTTAGGTTTCTCTTCATCTGTCACCTCCCCAATCTGCACCATCGCTCCAAACCTTCCTAAACGAGCATAAACATTTTTTCCAGAATCGGGATCTACTCCCAATAATCGTTCTCCTTTGGCTCGTTCCGCATTTTCAGACACATGTTCTACCGACTCATGGAAAGTACCGTAAAACTCCTTGATCATCGCTGTCCAGTCTTCTTTGCCTTCCGCAATTTCATCAAATTGATTTTCTACATTGGCAGTAAAGCTCAAATCTAATATTCCAGAAAAATGATCTACCAAAAAGTCATTTACAATTCTTCCTATATCTGTCGGAACCATTTTGCCTTTATCGGCACCCACCTTTTCAATTAAGGTTTTTGTCTCAATCTGATCGTCAGCAAGCGTCATTTCAGTATAAGACCTGTCTTTTCCTTCTACAGAACCCTTCACCACATATTCTCTGCGTTGAATGGTTGAAATCGTTGGAGCGTAGGTAGATGGACGTCCAATACCAAGTTCTTCCAATTTTCTGACCAAAGACGCCTCCGTATAGCGGTAAGGAGCTTTAGTATATCTTTCTGTCGCATTGATAAAACTATTTTCCAATACTTCATTCACAGCGAGCTTAGGTAACATTCCTGCCTGCTCTTCATCCTCTGAGTCATCACCTTCAAGGTATACTTTTAAAAACCCGTCAAACGTGATTACTTCTCCATTTGAGGTAAACACCTCACTATTCTTATCATTTACAATTCGAACATTGGTTCTCTCCAACTGGGCGTCACTCATCTGTGAGGCCAGTGTTCTTTTCCAAATCAATTCATATAATCTCACCTGGTCACTTTCAGCCTGAATACTTTTGGTACTCATATTTGTAGGCCTGATCGCCTCATGAGCTTCCTGTGCTCCCTTTGATTTATTCTTAAAATTTCTAGGCGTACTATAGGCCTCACCATAAGAAGAGATAATTTCTTCCTGGGCAGCTGTTTTTGCATCATCCGATAGATTCACACTGTCAGTTCTCATATAAGTAATAAGTCCTGCCTCATACAGTCTCTGTGCCACCACCATAGTTTTAGCCACCGGAAAATAAAGCTTTCGAGACGCTTCCTGCTGTAAGGTCGAAGTTGTAAACGGTGCCGTTGGAGATTTCTTTGCCGGTTTCTTCGTAAGATCATCAATACGAAAAGTAGCCCCCTTACACGATTCCAAAAACTGTTCAGCCTCTTCTCTGCTCTTAAAGTTCTTCGGTAACTTTGCCTTAAACTTTCTACCATCTATATTACTGAACTCGGCAACAATTCTATAAGATGCTACCGGTTCAAAATCCTCAACTTCTCTTTCTCTCTCTACGATAAGTCTCACTGCCACAGATTGCACCCTTCCGGCAGACAGACCTCCTTTTACTTTTTTCCAAAGCACGGGAGATAGCTCATAACCAACCAATCTATCTAAAACCCTTCTCGCTTGCTGAGCATTTACAAGATCATAGTTGATGCTTCTTGGATTTTCAATCGCTTTTAGAATCGCCTTTTTTGTAATTTCATGAAAAACAATTCTTTTGGTATTCTCATCGGTCAATTTCAGTTGTTCAAATAAATGCCAGGCAATCGCCTCTCCTTCACGATCCTCATCACTGGCTAACCATACAGTGTCAGCTTTTTTTGCCAAGGCCTTTAATTTTTTTACAACCGCCTTTTTATCTGTTGAAACACTGTAGATAGGCTTAAAATCACCATCTACGTTTACACCTAATTCTTTAGAAGGTAGGTCAGCAATATGCCCATAGCTCGATTCCACTACATAATCTTTTCCTAAAAATTTCTCTATGGTTTTCGCTTTGGCGGGTGACTCTACGATGACTAAATTCTTCGACATTCTTATCAATTTTATTAGGAACGCAACATAAGAAAGATTTCTTAAACAACACGACGTGATTCCTTATTTTGAGATTGCAAAAGTATATAGAAATTTTTAAATCAAAATTTTCTAACCCAAAAAACACCGGTTTTATGGATTATTTAACGTTGATCAATTTGTAATTTTTATGCCAAAATGTCATAAAAACAAATTTTGATTGTATCTTTGCAAACCGAAAATTTTTAGAATGGCCAGTGAAAATATTATAGAAGAAAAAAAGCAAGGACAAGCCTTGGTGACTGACAATGTAGAAGGAAACAGCAAGAAACTTTTTATTGAAAGCTACGGATGTCAAATGAATTTGAACGACAGTGAGATTGTTGCATCCATTCTGGCGCAAGAAGGGTTTAATACAACTCCTTTGCTCGAAGAAGCTGATCTTGTTTTGGTGAATACCTGTTCTATCAGAGAGAAAGCCGAACAAACCATTAGAAAAAGATTACAGAAATACAACAGAGTTCGACGCATCAATCCTGATATGAAAATTGGAGTTATGGGTTGCATGGCCGAACGCTTGAAAACTAAATTTTTGGAAGAAGAAAAAATGGTCGATTTGGTTGTTGGACCAGACGCCTATAGAGATCTTCCGAATTTGGTCAAGGAAATAGAAAGTGGTAAAGACGCCATCAATGTGATCTTATCGAAAGAAGAAACTTATGGCGATGTAACACCAGTTCGCTTAAATAGCAATGGAGTGTCAGCCTTTATTTCCATTACCAGAGGATGTGATAACATGTGTACTTTTTGCGTTGTACCATTTACTCGTGGAAGAGAAAGAAGTCGTGATCCCCAGAGTATTGTTAAAGAAGCCCTGGATTTATGGGAAAACGGCTATAAAGAAATTACCTTATTGGGACAAAATGTAGACTCCTATTTATGGTATGGTGGTGGTTTGAAAAAAGACTTCAAAAACGCTTCAGACATTGCCAAAGCAACCGCTGTAGATTTTTCAAAACTAATGGAAATGGTGGCCTTAGCAGTACCTAAAATGAGAATTCGATTTGCGACCTCAAATCCGCAAGACATGAGTATTGATGTACTTCATACCATGGCTAAATACGATAATATCTGTAAATACATTCACCTGCCTGTTCAAACGGGAAGCACAAGAATGCTGGAAAGAATGAACAGACAACACACACGTGAAGAATATATGGAACTGGTTGACAATATTAAAAGGATCATCCCTGACTGTGCCATTTCTCAAGATATGATCACTGGTTTTTGCGGAGAAACAGAAGAAGATCATAAAGATACCCTTTCATTGATGGAATACGTAAAGTATGATTTTGGTTTTATGTTGGCCTATTCAGAAAGACCTGGAACTTTGGCCGCCAAGAAAATGGAAGATGACGTACCTCATGAAATAAAAAAGCGCCGACTTTCTGAAATCATAAACCTGCAACAAAAACACGGCCTTTATAGAATGGAGCAAATGGTGGGTAAAACGGTTGAAATACTGATCGAAGGTGATTCTAAAAAATCTTCGGCCCATTGGATGGGTAGAAATACGCAAAATGCGGTAGCGGTTTTCCCGAAATCAGATGAAAAAGTGGGAGATCTGGTCATGGTTCGTGTTGATGATTGTACTTCAGCGACACTGATAGGAACCAGAGTAGGCTAATCGAATAATTTAAAAAACCTTAAACAATCACAATTTGGATTCATTACAAACCATAAAACAACGATTCGGAATCATAGGAAATAACAATCAGTTAAATCTAGCGCTTCAAAAAGCAATGCGCGTGGCGCCTACTGATATTTCTGTATTGGTGACCGGAGAAAGTGGTGTGGGAAAAGAAGTGATTCCAAAGATCATTCACAATCTCTCACACAGAAAACATGCCAAGTATATCGCGGTGAATTGTGGAGCGATTCCCGAAGGAACCATAGACAGCGAATTGTTTGGTCATGAAAAAGGTTCGTTTACAGGGGCCTCTCAAACCAGAAGCGGTTATTTTGAGGTAGCAGACGGAGGAACCATCTTTTTAGATGAAGTAGGAGAATTGCCTTTAACCACGCAGGTTCGTTTATTGAGAATCCTGGAAAATGGAGAGTTTTTCAAAGTGGGCTCATCTAAAGTTCAGAAGACCAATGTACGTATTGTTGCAGCGACTAATTTAAATATGGCCGAAGCCATTCAAAAAGGGAAATTCAGAGAAGATCTCTACTATAGATTAAGTACGGTGGAAATATACTTACCCGCATTGAGAAACAGGCCTGACGACATTCATCTTTTATTCAGAAAATTTGCTTCAGACTTCGCTCAAAAATACAATATGCCAACGATTAGACTTGATGAAAGTGCCGTTGAAGCCTTGGTTTCTAATCAATGGAAAGGAAATATCAGACAACTGAGAAACCTTACGGAGCAAATATCTGTTATTGAACAAAACAGAAATATAACAGGTGAAATACTTCGCACCTATTTACCAGACTACAATCAAAACCTGCCGGCATTGATTTCTGATAAAAAGTCTGAAAGTGATTTTGCGAATGAAAGGGAAATCCTCTATAAAATATTGTTTGATATGAGAAACGACATCACGGATCTCAAAAAACTGACCAAAGAATTATTGAATGAGGACCTTCCTGACAACACAGAGAAGAATACCCAAATACTGATTGACAAAATCTATGGCAAATCAGAAGAAAGAGATGAAACACCTACCTTAGAGATTATTGCTCAAGGAGAAAGAGACACTTATCAACCCAACCCAAATGTGGTTTCATTTGACGATGCCGAAACGATTGAAGAAACTGTTTCTTTACAGGAAAAAGAAGTTGAAATGATCAAACAAGCGCTAGAAAGAAACAAGGGCAAAAGGAAACTCGCAGCCAAAGAATTGGGTATTTCTGAAAGGACTTTGTACCGAAAAATAAACCAATATAATTTGTGATTTCGGCGCTTTAATTGTTTATTTGTTCATCTTAATTTGACTGTGTTCATCTAGGAACATGTTTGCTTTTAGAGTATTCACGAACGATTCAATATGAAAAAAATAATTTTTGGCTTCGCTTTCCTTTATCTATTATTACCTTTAGGATGTGGTGTATATTCCTTTACCGGAGGAAGTACGGGAGATGCCAAAACGATTCAGGTAGATTATTTTCCCAACACAGCTATTTTGGTAGAGCCTACCTTGAGCCAAAGTTTTACACTGGCTCTTCAGGATTTGTTCTTGCGACAAACCAATTTAAAATTAACGGATGCCGGAGGGGATCTCCATTTTGAAGGAGAAATAACCCAGTACAGAATTACCCCCATTGCAGCAACAGCTGAACAAACAGCTGCACAAAACAGGCTCACTGTGGGCGTACGAGTTCGATATTACAACAGACTCAATGAAGAAGATAATTTTGAACAAACCTTCTCTTTTTACAGTGATTACGATGGAAGTTTACAGTTGACTGGCTCGGTGTTAGAAGCGGCTTACGAAGATATCTTTGAACGGATTACACAGGATATATTTAATGCAGCAGTTGCCAAATGGTAGTGTATGAACTTAATAGAATTTAATGAAATATTATCCCAGCCTGAACTGATCAAAAAAGGTCAGATAAAAGGCTTACAGGAAATTACTGAACAATATCCATACTTTCAGGTGGCTCATTATCTTCATTTAAAAGGCTTAAAAAAAAGGCACAGTTTTAAATACAATGATTATCTAAAATTAACTGCAGCCTATACAACCGACAGATCCCTGTTATTCGACAATATCACGGCTGGAGATCTGGATATCCACCCTGCACCAGAGAACTTAATTTCAAAAGAAAACGATTCACTTCCCGAAACTAAAAGTAGTGTTTCGGGTAAAACAGCGGCAGCAGAAATCATCCCGGAAAAAGGAAAAACAGAGGAATCTGAAAAAACCACCGATAAGGCAAGTCCTGAGGAAATTTTAAAGGTAGGACAGCCGCTGGAATTTAAAAGTGATGAAACATTCTCGTTCAGAGAGTGGTTGCAACTTAGCAATTACGAGCCCATAGACAGAAGTAAAACGTCAACAGTTGAAGAGGAAAAGAGCCTAAAAAAGGACACAGACTCCCTAAAAAAAGGTGCTAAGAACATGGATCTAATTGATCAGTTTATCGCCAGTAGTCCAAAAATAAACCCTTCACTATATGATAGTTACACTGACATTGCTATGGACAGTGTGCAAGAAAATGAGAGCTTGATGACAGAGACATTGGCCCATGTTTATGTCGAGCAAAAAAAGTATGAAAAAGCGATTACGGCTTTTACCATTTTAAGTTTGAAATATCCGGAAAAAAGTAGTTTCTTTGCACACCAAATTCAAGCAATCAAAAAATTACAAGAAAAATAATAT
>CAYQPI010000188.1:0-5211 GCA_964419405.1 uncultured Flavobacteriaceae bacterium | reverse complement strand
TGGGTTTAATCGTATTCATAAAAGAATGCGTCCTCAGCTTAAAAAGATGTTCAAAGAAGAACCTAAGACGAAATTTGTTGTCATGCGCACTGAAAAATTCAGGGAAGCGTCAGCAAGTGCAGAGTATACGGTCGGTTCTCTGGAGGAAGACAGACCAGGTATTTTTTACATTCCGATTCCGGATGTAAGCTCCTATAACATTTTGAGAGATGAGTCATTATTTTTACATGAAGCCATACCAGGTCATCATTACCAGGCGGCGTTGACCCAGGAAAATGATGCCCTTCCAACATTCCGAAAAAACCTTTGGTTAAGCGCCTTTGGTGAGGGTTGGGCCTTGTATACTGAATCACTTGGGAAAGAACTGGGTTTGTATACTGATCCGTATCAGTATTTTGGCATGCTGACAGCAGAAATGCACAGGGCGGTGCGGTTGGTTGTTGATACAGGCTTGCACTCCAAGGGCTGGACAAGAGAGCAGGCAATTCAGTATTCTATGGACAATGAGTCTCTTCCAAAAACGATGCTGTCAAGAGAGGTGGAGCGATATATGGCCAATCCTGGTCAGGCCTTATCCTATAAGATAGGTCAATTAAAAATACTTGAATTAAGAGCCTTGGCTGAAAAAGAATTGGGCGATCAATTTGACATTAAAGAATTTCATCATTTAGTGCTTAGCAAAGGTTGTGTCCCTTTGGCGATTTTAGAGCAATGCGTCCTGCAGTGGATTAGTGATGCCAAACTAACTTAAACAAAATCAAAAATGACCTTTAAAACGATCAGTATTATTGTTCCTATAGTACTGGTGACATTAAGTGTTCAGGCTCAAAACAGCTATGAAGCTACCGAAGAATTTCCGTTTGGTCGAGCCAATCCGGAGGCGGCAGAACAGATCAAAGATTTTGAACAATTAATTGGTCTTTGCGACTGTGAATCTGAATCGAGAAACCCAGATAAATCCTGGAACCAACCCGTGAAAATGACCTGGAAATTCAAATATATCATGAATGGAATGGGGGTTCAGGATGAAACTTTTAAAGATGATAAAACCTATTCCGGAAGCATACGGCAATTTGATCCTGAAACCAAAAAGTGGTATGTTCACTATTATTCTTATCCAAAAATTCCAAAACAGCTTTCGGTATGGGTAGGTGAAAAAACAGAAAAGGGAGACATCGTGTTGTATAGAGATAGTACGGCTCCCAATGGAACGGAGGGATTTTACAGGCTTACCTTTTATGAAATTAATGATGAAGGCTTTAAATGGGTAGGGGAATGGACCGATACATCTGAGTCTATAGTCTATCCAACCTGGAGAATATCTTGTAAAAAACGCATGTAAGTATAAAAAAAATGACGAGAAAAGAATCTTAATAAGCTCATAATTAAGCGGCTATCCCTGTGTTTTTTACACGATGATTCAATAAAACCGCGTTTTTTTCGTTAAAGAATAGCGTCTAATTGAAATAAAAGTGGTTTTACGTAAGAAATTCCTAAATCCACCAAAAATCAAAAAATATGTGAAGAACAACGCTAACAGTGTTAATGTTTTTGCAGTTTAATCGATTTTTTATATTTTTCGACGTCTTTAAAACAGTAACAAAATTTTGTATGAAAAGGAGTGTTAATATTAAGTATTTCTTACTTATTATTTTCTTTGTGTTTAATAGTTTTAGTGTTTCTACATCAATTCGAGACAATGTGGCTGTCGTTGATAAAGAAGCAACACTGAACAGAGATGTACCTTTGGTATATTACCCTGAAGAAAACACAGTGAAGGTGAACCAAAAACTAGATTCACTTTTTAACCGATTTAATAAGAGGTATGATTTCCATGGAAGTGTTATTGTAGCGCATAAAGGAAAGGTAGTCTTTAAAAACCATTACGGTTACGCTGATTTTAAGAAGAAATCCAAGATTGATGATAGTTCTATATTTCAGTTGGCATCTGTTAGCAAACAGTTTACGGCAGCTGCGATTCTGATTTTATATGAGGATAATAAATTAGGTCTCGACGATAAGGTCACAAAATTTTATCCGAATTTCCCGTATACTGAAGTCACTATAAGACAACTGTTGAATCATACCTCAGGTTTGCCAAAATATTTTTGGTTGGCAGAACATAAATGGAAAGAAGACCATGCACCATCGAATGCTGAAATGATGGACATGCTTAGTAAACATGATGTGCAACGTTTCTTTAGCCCTGGTGCAAATTTTGATTATTCAAATACAGGTTATTTTGTGTTGGCCTCCATCGTAGAGAAAGTATCAGGTACATACTTTGGAGAATTTGTTGACAATCATATATTCAAACCTTTGCATATGGATGATACCTTTGTTTACAGATATGAGAAGGATGATCTAAAAGAGGGTCAGTTAGATGGGTATAGAATTTACCGAAGAAGGTATCATGCTAAAATTGGAGGTACCGTTAACGATGCTATAGTCGGTGATAAAAATGTATATTCCACTACAGAGGACATGTTACGATGGGTAGAAGGATTGAATTCAGGTAAAATTATTTCGAAAAGCACCTTAGATAAAATGTATACGAAAGGGGAGACCAAATACAAAAGAAAGGTGCCCTATGGCTTCGGATTTAGAATTAAGGAAGATGAATCGAATAAGATCGTTTATCACAATGGAAGATGGAATGGTTTTAGTACTTCCCTGATGCAATACCCTGAAGAAGAGTTGGTAGTCATCACCTTAGAGCATTCAAGTTATAATTCAATGAAGTCTTTAAATCAAAAGGTTAAAGCTATTGTTGAGAATAACTTTAACCCTTCACATAATTAGAATATAGTTTAGCTCTATAATTCTATAGTTGTTTCTATTTGTTTGTTGAGAATATCTTCAATGGTTTCTCGTTCTCTGATCAGGTAGTCTTTACCTTTATAAACCATGACTTCAGCCGGACGATAGCGTGAGTTATAGTTGGAGGCCATAGAATAACAATAGGCCCCTGCATTTTTAAAACTTAAGATATCGCCTTCTTTGATTTCGCAAATCTGTCTATTTGTACCAAAGGTGTCTGTTTCACATATATAGCCAACCACTGTATAAAACCTTTTTTTACCCTTGGGGTTGGAAATGTTCTCAATATGATGATAAGAATCATAAAACATGGGTCGTATCAAATGATTTAAGCCACTGTCAATACTTGCAAACACCGTAGATGTTGTTTGTTTAACAACGTTGACATGGGCTAAAAACTGACCGGCTTCTGATACAAGAAATTTGCCTGGTTCAAACATTAAGGTAAGGTCTCGACCAAATTCTTTACAGAATTCATTGAATCGTTTCGATAGTTTTTCTCCCAGTTCTTCAATATCTGTTTGAATGTCACCTTCCTTATAAGGGACTTTAAATCCACTTCCAAAATCTATATACTGAAGGTCTTTAAAGGAAGCGGCAACATTGAATAGTATTTCTGTTGCCCTTAGAAAGGCATCGATATCGTATATATCCGAACCTGTGTGCATGTGCACCCCGGTAATGTGCATTCCTGTGTTTTCTACCACCCTGTGAATATGCGGCAACTGATGAATTGAAATTCCGAACTTAGAATCAATATGACCCACAGATATTTTCTTATTTCCACCGGCCATAACATGGGGATTCATTCTGATACACACAGGAACTTCGGGATACTTTTGACCAAACTGCTCTAAAATAGAGATATTGTCAATGTTGATTTGAACACCAAGATTCATGGCTTGTTCTATTTCGTCCAAAGACACACCATTTGGTGTAAATATGATATCCTGCGGATCAAATCCTGCTTTAAGACCCAGCTGCACTTCCTGAACCGAAACAGTATCCAGTCCGGCGTTCAGCGATTTAAAAATTTTCAGAATACTAATATTTGACAAGGCCTTGGTCGCGTAATTTATTTTTAAATTCTTCACCGAAGAAAAGGCCTTATGTAATTTATCGTATTGTGAAATAATCTTTTCGGCATCATAAACATATAACGGGCTATCGTATTTGGCCGTCAGTGATCTTAGAAATTTATGGGTCATGCTATATTATTTTAAGAAGGCAAAAGTAGCACACTGATATCATTATCAAAATTTTTAATAAATAATAACAGATAGCCGCATTCCGTGAAATTTTATCACATTACTATTTTTTTGCCGTCAGTTCGGCAATTTTTACGATTACCTGACTGGCTTTGATCATCGATTCTACGGGTACGTATTCATAACGACCATGAAAATTATGTCCTCCCGCGAATATATTTGGGCAAGGCAGGCCTTTATATGAAAGCTGTGAACCATCTGTTCCCCCTCTGATCGCTTTTATGAGAGGTGTGATCTCCAATTCTTTCATGGCTTGTTCTGCTATGTCAACAATATGCATCACAGGTGCTACTTTTTCGCGCATATTGAAATACTGATCCTTAATACTGACTTCAATAGCATTCAGACCAAGAGATTCATTGATATCATTCGCCGCTTTGAGCATTTGTTTTTTTCTCTTATTGAACAACTTCAGATCATGATCTCTGATGATGTATTCAAGGCATGTTTCTTCAACAGAACCTTTCATGTCAGAAAGATGGAAAAAGCCTTCATAGCCTTCTGTCTCCTGTGGGATTTCATTCTTTGGTAAGGCGGCAATAAATTCATTGGCGATCAACATGGAGTTCACCATTTTTCCTTTGGCATAGCCAGGGTGAACAATTTTCCCTTTTACAGTGACCACAGCTCCCGCTGCATTGAAATTCTCATATTCCAGTTCCCCAACCTGACTTCCATCCATGGTATAGGCCCATTCAGCATTAAATTTTTCTACATCAAACTTATGGGCACCTAAGCCAATTTCTTCATCAGGAGTAAAGCCAATTCTGATTTCTCCATGTTTAATTTCTGGATGGGCAATCAAATACTCCATAGCAGTAACAATCTCTGCAATTCCGGCCTTATCGTCGGCTCCTAAGAGCGTAGTTCCATCTGTGGTAATTAAGGTTTGTCCCTTATACAATAACAGGTCGTCAAAGTAAGAAGGAGAAAGTATGATATTCTCTTCTTTATTGAGAATAATGTCCTCCCCATCATAATTCTCGTGAATCTGTGGTTTTACATTGGTAGCAGTATAATCAGGACTGGTATCAAAGTGCGAAATAAACCCAATGACTGGTACGTTGTGCGCTACATTGGAAGCCAAGGTTGCCATAATATAGGCATGTTTGTCTATGCTGAC
>CAYQPI010000187.1:0-13887 GCA_964419405.1 uncultured Flavobacteriaceae bacterium | reverse complement strand
ATTTTTTCGGCATGTGATCCCAGTTGAAAACTATTATTTTTCGATTTTTCTCCGGCTCCAATAAGTACTATATTGGCTTTGGATTTTTCTGAGATGGCAACAATTTTTTCAGAGAATTCTCCAAACTCCAAGACAGGAGTTGAAGTCATAACACCCTTTGCATTTATTTTACCATTTATGGTATTCAACTGATTTAAGGCAAAGGTCTTTAGTAAATCTCTGGTTTTTTTACTCTTTATGTCATCTGGAAGTACATATACCAGTTGAATTTCAGATTCAAATACTGTAGCTAAGTCAATGGCATTCTCCACAACATTGTCACAGGTTTTACTGAAATCTGTTGCAACTAAAATTCTTTTAAGTAACTTCATAATTCTTGTTTTTAAATCTAATCAAAGATACCCTCAAGCAGTCAATTTTCACGCGACATTAAATGTCGTTTCTTAGTGAATAGTGGTGAGGTTTTACAGTTGAGGAAAGACCATAACAATAATTAATCGAAGAGATAAATTAAAATTGTTTTTTTGACGTTAATTTAACCTTGGAAGATCTCAAAATTACTTGCCAGATGGCTGCGTACAGCAGACAAGGCAGACAAGTTTGTTCCATATTTAGAATTCAAATTTACTGTTCCAATCTCCATGCATTTCCCTAATTAAGGTTGACCGTTATTAGACAATAATTTCATTATTAAATATAGTTAAAACCGAATTAGAATATTAATTCGGTTTTAACAGAAGAGACCTTCTAGAACTATCGCTGAGGATAATTTTCGATTTCACATGAACCATACTCATTAATGTTTCCCATTACATTATAGGTATTGGAGTCATTTGATTTTAGTGTTTTTATGGTAATGACTCCGTACACTTGTTGTGTTTGTCTGTTGATTTCCAAACGCCCTTCTAAGTTAATAGGGTCGTCATTTTTTAGGGTCAGTAAACCACCAAATCTCTGGATGATAAAGTTGTTGTTTTCAGTCGAACTAAATGTGCAACTGTAGACATAGATGGTGTTGTCTGAAGAAGTTTCTAATTCACCATAACTTCCGATGACTCCGCTTATCAGGGAGTTATCTTTGATTAAATAGGAGAAATCGCTGACTTCTGGGCAGGAAGTAAGACTCGTGTCATCAGATTGTGAAATACTGAGAGTAATTATTTTATTGTCTGAGTCATGTGGCGAAGAAATAAGATTATTTGGTAAAGTGTCAAAATCTTCATCATTGTCATTAGAACAGCTGAAGATCAAGATTAAAAACGAAAGTAGGAGTGCTTTTTTCATGGTAAGGGAATTAAAAATTGGTGAATACTAATTGTTTTGTGCATTACACTTAACCTATTCAGGGTCTTTACCACCTTGCTTTTAATAAATGTTGTATGAAATGAATCTTGAAAACTTTTTTGTCTGCTTACTAACGATTTCAATTCGAATTAAAGGCTTTTCATCAGTTGACGTACAACCCAAAAAAAGAAAATGCAATGCATGACGTGTATTAAAATTTAAGTTTTCATAATTAATGGCTTTTAACTTTAAGATATCTAACTATAAAGTTGCTCGCAAATGAAATAGGACGAATACTACAGTTTATTGTCCAAATGTAGACGGATATTTACCGAATTAAGTTTGCAAATCGTATTCAAATTGAAAAGTATACAGTAAAAGGACAATCGTTTTATGAAAGCTAAAACAATGTTGTTGATTTTGTTGTTGTACTATAGGGAGCTTCGAATAGAATAATTCATATGATTTTGAGATATTTCAATAGGATTATATTCTATTTTGTCTTTCCCAATCTTTAGCCTTGATGATTTTTTCGATACATTGCCCTGTAGGCTCTCGCCCTAGGTTGAATTTTTAAAAATTCAATTGATGTCTTTATCAATAAGAATGATCAAGTCCTGACAGCGCTGTTTTAGATCAAGGAGGTAGGAATTCAATACATCGAATTCGTAGGCTGCCATAACAAATCCGTTTTTCTGCCTGATATCATCAAGCACCGTTTGAATTTCATCCGAAATATCAACGTTTTCACCTTGTTTCCCATCAGTTACATGATAGGTGTAATTTTTTACCAATGGATTCATGTCTGTTGTTTCAAACTGAGGTAGGTAGAGGAGGTTTTCAGCATCAAATCGGAAATGATCTTCTTCATCTTTCATGACCTGATATAATTCTTCTAAGTCGAGCAGTCCATTTTTAATAGAATCATTGGAGATAAGTGATAGATTACCTGAATTGGTTAGTTCCTTGTATGTATTTAGAGAAAGGAAGAATTTGCGCCAGGTGTATACATTAATGGCATTTTTATTAAAGATGCTCGGATCATCTACTGGTTTTCCCTCAAAATGTTCCAGCACCAATCGGGATGAAATAATCTGAGATTCTCGTTTTACTATATATGCATCGATTTGCTCAATGGCCTTTGAAAGATCCTTTTTTACATTGTGCAAATAGTTTATTTCCTTTTCTAGCTCTTTTTGATGCTCATTCCAGTTGTTGATTTGCAGTGCAATCAAGATTCCGACAACTACGAGTACAATCTCACCGATGGCATATCTTGAATATTTCAAGAACTGGCCTGCCCGTCCGACAGGCGGGTTGCCATCTGAGAATTTTCCTGCATCGCCGGCAGGCTGGTTTCTGAGTTTTCTTAAGAAATTAATCATGTGTTTGATTGTTGATGCTTCAAGTTACTAAATTGTTTATTAATGAGTTGTTTGAAACAAAATTAAGGTCATTTGTAACCAATCCTTAAATTAATTAGTCAAACAGTAGGTGGAGTATTCATGCTGATGAGTTCATCAGGTAGTTTAAATATTTGTAGATTATGAACATAAATAGTCAATTAGAAAAAACAGAAATAATAATTTTTTCGACAATAGTTGTTTTCCTGAGCGGCCTTATATGTTTTGTCTCATATAAAATGGAGGATAAAAACATCTCGATACTAGCTGTTTTTACGCCATCCATTACTGCCTTTTTTGTGAGCTTAATTACCAGAGGGCAAAAAGGTATTTACGACCTGTTCATAAGGCAAACGATTCAGGCAGCTTCCCTCAAATGGTTTCTTTTTTCAATTTTGATATTTCCCTCCTTGGTTATCCTGGCTATACTTACATCTCTACACTTCGATATTACTGCCTTTGAATTAAGGACTACCCAATTAATGCCACAGATTATTGTAATTATATTGATTGCAGTAGGAGAGGAATATGGCTGGAGAGGGTTTTTGCTTCCTAAATTGATGAAAAGGTTTGATGTATTGAGGTCAAGCATTATACTTGGATTGATCTGGGGTATTTGGCATTTTCCGGCCTATCTGATCGGTACTGGAGTTCCCTTGCAAATGAACTTTATGGTGTTCATGCTTTGGGTTCTGCTGGGAACTTTAATGATCAGTTGGATCTTCTATTATACAAAAAATGTACTGACTTCAATTCTCGCCCATATAGGTGCTAATGCCGCATTTAACTACCTCCCGATTTTACCCGAATTTACAGGAAGTATGTATATTTTTTGGATTTTCATGGCTTATCTGTTGTTGTTCATGATACTGGTCTACTTCTTTAAAAGACATGATTTAGTGATCAGGAATAAGCAGTAGAACAAAAAGGCTGTTCATGCTTATTTCAAATATTAATCTGTAAGACCGTCAATCGCCCTAAAAAATAAGTGTGATATTGTCTATGGAATTTCTGCTATGCCTTACAGGTAGCTTTTGTGGTAATCATTTCATTGTAGTATTATTCATGACTTAGTTGAAAAGAATTCGGTCGAGACCGCATACCACAACTTGGTATCCTAAAAATGTCAGTTTCAATGAGGGACCTTAAAAAGGTCTTTAGAATTGTTGTAAAAAGGTGTATATTTCAGTTGCAATTCGCATTCATTCTCAAAAGATAGATATGACAAAGTCATCCAAAATCCTCATAGTATTAGTTATCACTAGTCTCATAAAATTCAATGTTTCTGCTCAAATGCCTCAGGTGAAATCTACGATCGATCAGATTGAGGCAGAATCGCATCTGCGATTTTTGTCTGCGGATGAGTTAAGGGGGAGAAATACAGGAACTATCGAATTAAATATTGCAGGCAGGTATATTGCGGAACAATTTAGAAAATACGGTTTAGATCCTCTTGGAGATGAGGAGGGAGAATATAATCAAAAAGTAGAGATTTATAAATCAAATCCTCCTTCGGTAGCCTCTGTTTCCTTCGACGATATGGTATTTGATATCAAATCTGATGTAGCTTTTGTAGGTGGGAGCAATGGTGAAATTGAGGGCTCTGTAATATATTTAGAAGATTTGTCAGAAATGGAAGCCACCGACTTAAGAGGTAAGATCGTGGTATCGGTTTTGGGTGATTTGAGAGCAGCAATTATGAATGCTGATCAGGTTAAGAAGATAGAAACAATGGGGGCCATAGGATTTATAGAAATCTTCGGTTCAGATCAGCAATTTCCATGGGAGGCTGTTGCCAGGTATCTAAATAGTCAAAAAATGAATCTTGGTAAAATAGACTCCGTACAGGGTTTACCACGTTTATGGGTGAATGATACAACCAATGTGCTTATTGAAAAATTAAGAACAAATAAGGCTCCAACAAATGCCAGTATCCATATTGATGGTTTAATGAAAAGACCTGTAGATACGTATAATATTATAGGTAAAATTGAAGGTATTGACCCTGTCTTAAAGGATGAACACCTTATTATGTGCGCACATTATGATCATATAGGTGTGCAAGCCGGGAAAGGCCTGGATTCGATCTATAACGGAGCAAGGGATAATGGTATTGGAACGACCGGACTTATAAATGCTGCGAAATATTTTAGTTTGTACCCTGCGAAAAGGTCCATTGTCATCATTGCCTTAACAGCTGAAGAAAAAGGACTGCTGGGCAGCACCTTTTATAGCAACCATCCAAAAATCCCCTTAGAAAAAAGTGTATTTGCTTTGAATATCGATAATTCAGGATACACCGATACCGAGAATATTACCCTGCTGGATACAGCCAGAACCAATATTGATCAACTAGTATATCAGGCAGCTAAAGAAGCGGGCCTCGGTGTTATGGGAGACAGAATTCCAAGTCAGGGCTATTATGAAAGATCCGATCAGGTTAGTTTTGCTAAGAAAGGGGTGCCAGCTGTTAACTATAAGATGTCAATGGCAGCCTTTGATGAAAGGATTTCAAAGTTTTATCACCAACCCAATGATGAGTTTGATACTGTGGATCGTGATTACATTTATAAATATTGGATCTCATATATAAGAGCTGCCGAACTTATTTCTAACTGGGATCAAACACCGTATTGGCTAGCCGGAGATAAATTTGAAGAAGCAGGAAATAAACTTTACAACAAGGATAATTAAGTTCGGGCCACAATTTTATTCGGTGATATGGTCGTCATTGAGGGTTTGAACAGTATCAAGTTCTTTAAGACTTTTTTTACTTTGTTCCTGGAAAAACTATAGTGCCTTTTTCTTTGTGAAACGATGTTGAAGTATTCATTATGCAGCATTATTGTGTTCCCATTGTTTGGTGGTAATTCGCCCTTTTTCACATAAAATAATTCTGCTTGATTTTCCTTTTGAATGGGTTTTCATGGATTTTGCAGACATTTTCTTAACAGTCTGTCGTGAAAGAAGGGGGTCATCTATTCTTTGCTGTTAATTGCACTTTTATGAAGCATGGTCTCAAGGAGTTTACGAGACTTTTCAATTTGATTATTCAGATAAAATTTACGGATTACCACCCTGAAGGCCAGTACGTTTTTGAGCTCTTTTATGAGGTCAGGGCTGTTTTTAATTCGTTCCCAGTCTATGTTATATGTGAGTAAGTCAGTTGTTCTTAGATCATCAGAAAAATTTGACTGATACATTTCATTGAAAATCATTGGATCAACAAACTCGGTAATCTTATTTCTGTAATCGTACCATATGGTTTGGGTAATTCTATCGTCTAACTTTAATCTCCAATTGTCTTCAGCATAATATTCATCAAGTAGTTTTTTCAACTCAATGTCTTTAAAAACTTTAATATTTCCGCTGTTAATGAGATCGTTATAAGTGGACAAGGATAATGAAATTACCGGTTTGTATTGACATCGTAAAAAAGACTTCACGAGCCTCGCTGAATCAATTTCATGCAATCTTCCTTCAATAAAATCCAGCATATAAAGTCCTTCCCTTTCTGCCTCGTCATTTCCAAGGCTCCAGGCTTCCAAATTTTCAATGTCCCTTTTGATATCAATGGAAAGCGCTTCTATGTAGTTAGACTTTAATTGAGAGTTTTTGCGTTCTTCATTCCAATTGTTTATATATAGAGCAATCAGTATTCCCACCACGACTAATACAATTTCTCCTATGGCATATCTTGAATATTTCAAGAGCTGGCCTGCCCGTCCCACTGGCGGGTTTTCTTTGGCTAGTTTATATCGAATTCGTCGAAAAAATGGAAGCATTACATGGATCGTTGATGCTTCAAGTTACTAAAAATGTTTGTCAAAAGAAGTTTTAAGTCCTTTTGTATGAGTCATACCGCTTAAAAAAACCTGGCTTAGCACAGTTATTTTTTGCTATTTTGAATTGACTCAATCATTGTAAAAAATGTTAATGAGCCGGCCAATTTTGAAAAAATGAACGAGAAGGAGTTGTCATTTTATTAATTTCGGCACCCCAATTTTCAACAATTCTAATTTGCGAATACCGAAAATTTCTGACCTGATAAATCGGTTGCTCCAACCGGTTATTATGGCCATAAATCTCTGTAAAAATGTATCTTTAAGGAATTTGAACCCTTAATTTAAGTTATGAGAATAGGCATTATAATTGGCAGAATAGGAGGCGTTGATGGTGTAGCACTTGAAACAGAGAAATGGATTGATATTTTGAAAAAACTAGGTCATGAGGTGTTCATTATCTCAGGAGAATTTGAGTCCTGGCAAATGGATTATCAACATCATACCTTATTCCCGGCCTTATCTTTTTTTTCAGCTGAAGCTGAATGGGAACAACGCAAAGCTTTCTTTGAGCCCGATGAAGACCCCAACCCTTTATTAGATCATGTGGAAAAATGGTCTGATATGATCGAGAACAGGTTGCTTGAATGGGTAGAGAATAAGAAAATTGAGATGATTCTATCAGAAAATGCTTCTGCATTACCTTGCCAATTATCGATGGGTGTTGGCATTAAGAAACTGATCCTTCGTACGGGCTTGCCAATAGTAACTCATGATCATGATTTTCATTGGGAAAGAGGAGAGCGTTATTTGTCTGTTCACCCAGAGATCAATCAGTATGTAGATGATAATTTCCCCTTATTACTGCCAAACGTAAAACATGCGGTGATCAATACCTTTGGTGTTGAAACCTTTAAAAACAGGTTTGGTATTGACGCGCTTTTAGTTCCTAATGTCATGGATTTTAATAAGATTTATGGTGTGCCAACCGCCGAGAATCAGTTCTTTCTAAAAGATGTAGGTGTGAAGAAAGACGAAATTGCCCTATTGCAAGTAACACGAATCGTACGGCGTAAAGGGATTGAGACGGCAATTTCATTGATTGAAAAGCTGCATGACAAGAAATTAAAATTGGTCATCACCGGAAATAATAATGATGATGAGAACAGGGAATATTACAATGAATTGATCGATCAGATCCATGATTTGAACCTGTCAAGGCAAATTATATTTGCCGCTCACAAAGTGTTGGACCATAAAGACCTATCGGATGTATATGCCCATGGAAGGGCCTGTACTTATTTCAGCACCTATGAAGGTTTTGGAAATGCCTTTGTGGAGGCTGTGCTGGCAAAAAAACCCATATTCGTAAATGACTATAAGCCGGTTTATATGCAGGATATAGGGAATAAGGGATTTGACACGGTGATGATAGAGAACAGTAACCTGACGAATGATAAAATTCAACAGATGGCAGACATCATTTATGATCCTGTTCGGTGCAGAGAAATTGGAGAATACAATTTTAAAGTAGGGAAAAAACATTTTTCTTATGAGGTACTTGAGGAAAAATTAACTGAGTTGTTTACGTTTTAAGAAAGTAAGAATGATCGAAAAGGAAAAATTAAAAATTAATGAAGTATTACAAGAATTACATAAAGAGGAAATAAATACCTGGTTCGATCTGGGCTTGTTTCTCGATCGTTTTAAAGATAATAAACCTCATGCTTCCCATGAGGGAGGTAAAGAGGTTTTTGATCAAGACCTCCAACAAGGAGGACTTGCCTTTATCACTTTTTATTATACCATTGACGGAATTACGGTAGAGACCGAGAAATATGCAAAAACCTTTAAAAGCATTTATCCTGATATACCAATCCACTTTATCGCAGGAGAAATAAAGGAAGAAGCTGATGAATTAATACCGAAAGATGCTTTTAAAAAGGTCATCCCACAAATGGAGGCTTTTGATGCCTGGCCTCTATATAAAGACTTTTTTCAAATCAAAATGGAAAGAGGAAGTGTGGCCTACAATGAACTCATTGGGAAATTTTGGAAGGAAGTATTGGTGCTTGTAGAAGCTTTAGGAAGTTATATTGAAGAAAATGATATTTCATTGCTTTACCTGATCAATGTGTGTTCAAACCCGGGCAATGTGTCATTGGCCTTGGCAACGGTTCTGATTTCTGAGTATTTAGGTCTTCCGGTAATCAACAACAACCATGATTTTTACTGGGAAGGTGGAAACAGAGAAGTTGAAAGAAAACAGAAAGGATTGAAAAAGGGACCCAGAGATTTCTTTTTTCACAACGCGCATGTGGGTGAATTCTTTTCATTGATCGAGACCATTTATCCATGGGAGAGCCGCTCCTGGATGAATGTCAACATCAATAAGATACAGCAAAATCACCTGATCAATATCAATGGCCATAACCCGGCAAATGTAGCGCTGATCGGCACTGCAGTGGATACAAAAATGCACCAGATGAGCAAGCGTGATATCATTAAGGCCTTCATGCAGGTGTCAACCATTTTTGCGAACAAAAAGGATACTATTACTGTACATACGGCCAAAAGACATACAGAGAGTGAACGTTCCTTAAGGCCAATCCTATTAGGATATAAAACCATAAAGAAGTTTGACTTTGTCAATAATAATATTGTTTTCTTGCAGCCTACAAGAGTTATAAGTAGAAAATCAATAGAGCTCAATTTTAAGTTGATCAAGCGATTATTTTCTTATGAGTCGTTCTCTGAAAAATTTATAACAAATCCTCAACTGACTCTTTCTTTAATTGTTTCAGGACCGATTCCTCACGGGCAGCAGGAATATTACCAAGATCTAAAAAGAGATTTTAAAAACTTCTTGAATGAGTTGCCGAAGGAATTCAGGTCAAAAGTATTGCTGGGCTTTTTATTTAGTGAGTTCGATAAGAATGAGTTCAAGAAAAAATACAAGAAACCCTTGGATATCGAACAGTTGTATGACGTTGCCTCCTTGATTTTGTTGCCTAGTCAAACAGAAGGAAGAGGTTTACCCATTATTGAAGCTGCTGCCTGTGGCACACCTATTTTTTGCAGACAATACGAGCCAAGAGAGGTATATGATGAGGTAATTGGTCGTCATTTGGATGAGTCGATGAGATTGAATGTGTTGGAGTTTAAGGGCTCTAAAATCCCCAAACGACTGGTAGAAAAAATCTGTGACCATGTTTTTTATCCTCAGAATAGGATGATCGATGTTACCCATAACAGAAATGTGATCAATAAACGCTTTAGTCTGGAATCTTTAGAGCGTAATATAGAATATGTGCTGACCAGACTTCATTTACAACTTGCCGCCAATTCAGCAGATGTTGACCCGCGTATCGTTCATCTTTTTGAAAGATATAATGAGCTTGTCAACTTCTCAAATGATGACCTC
Organism: uncultured Flavobacteriaceae bacterium; assembly: GCA_964419405.1. Taxonomy (GTDB): domain Bacteria; phylum Bacteroidota; class Bacteroidia; order Flavobacteriales; family Flavobacteriaceae; genus Lutimonas. The sequence continues at coordinate 3,994 of CAYQPI010000187.1, read as the reverse complement.
GATGTGATTCTGAACAGAAAGACAAGACATTATTTGCCTGGTTACGGGCGCTTGTCATTTATGATTTATTTAAAATCCTTGATCGACCCGAGTTTTTTCAGGGTGGAAGAACAACTTACCAAGGGAATGGTCATGCGATATGCGAGAATGATGGAAAATGATATTCCTGAATTGGTACATACTGATTTAGGGATTATTCATACCTATTACAATGCCATAGATGATATTTTTAAATATGTCAATGGCGAAATAGCGATAAGACATGACCATGCACTGTCTTATCGTCATAGAAATAAAAAATATTTTGCCTATCAGGCTTTTACCCTCCAGGAGTTATCAGGACTGGTCAATATGATTTACCACGATGTCTTTAAGCCCAGTTATCTTGCCGATCTGACTCTGGCGCCACAGTTTTTTGCAGATTGGGAATTGGCTTTGTTTCAGCTAACGAACAGTGATTTCTTAGGAATCGATAACAGAAAGACACTGACCAGAAAGTTGAAGAACAATGTACCTAAAGGATATTTCCCAGGGCGTTATATCAAACATGAGCTAGAGTATTTTGTCTTACAGCCAATTCGAGCGCAACTAAAGCTGAGTATACAGGAGGAGCTAACTGCCGAGGTTTTAGAAAAACGTGGCAAGAAGCTTGAAAAGGTCTATATTTTTATCCACGAACCCAGGATCACCAAATGGTTTTCAAGTGCGAATATCAGAGAGTATTTAGAAAGTGGTATAGAGCCTGAATTGGGATTGTTGTATAAGGCAGGTGTTGTGATCATCGTGGAGACCAAACAATGGTCTGAAGGAGTACATTTTCCGCAAATGGGACCGAGAGCGATTAAAATCTTACGTGAGATCAAAGAGTCAGATGGCTTCATTATTACCAATGGAGAGAATGCTGCTATGATGACAGATATTATAGAGATAGACCATTTCCATATAGGTAAGGTGCTACATGAGATGACAGCCAAAATAATGGGTATCCCAAAGAACAGTGGTTTTATACAATTTGTTCCGGCTGGTGTTCGAACATCGCACGCCTATCCAACTCCGGTTCAAACCGCTAAAGATTTTGAGCAATTAATGAAGAGTCCTTTATTTGACAGCTTGAAAAAAGAGATGGGAGAAAAGAAACTGTTTGGCATGATTTCAAAGGATGCGATTGAAAACGGGACTCCTTTAAAAGATCTTTTGGCTGATCTAAAAGAACAATTGACACATAGTAATACACTTGAAAAAGTACGATCTTCCTTCGCAGGAGGTGTCTATAAAGATGGTCTGCCCTGGAGTGGCGTATTGGCTGAAGTTGATACCAAAAAGCACAACTGGAAATTTGCGGCTCATATTGCCAATAAGAAACCAAAAAATGTTCCATCCCTTATCAAGGAGTATCAAAAGAAAAGCGGAAACAAACATCCGATTGAATTGGCCTGGAACGGAGGATATATTCTTAATCCCGAATTGGTAGGCAAGTTAGGCTTACCAGAAACCTATATTGGTTCTCCTCTTGGGCTGTTGATCATGAATAAAAAAGTTTTTTGTCCTCCTCTGTTTAATAAACCTGCTTTTATCATTTATAAGAACGGTAAGGTGGATATTAGGAAGGTCAACAGTCGATCTGGTTTTACAATTAAAGGTAAAGGTGTTGAGCTTGATTTTTCTAGCAACAATTATAATACTCATAACGACGATGCGCCTTGTTTTTATGATTTATCATATTCGAATGAACTGATAAAAGGAAATGGCAATGTAATAATACGTACAGCAGGGAATACGGTAAAGCAAATCATAAAAACGAAGGAGGGTGAAACAGTGCCCTTGATTCCTGTTGGAATCACCCTATCTGTTCCTGAAAAATTGTTTAATAGTGCGCTTTTTAAAATTGACAAGGCCATAGGTATTTTGTTAAAGGAACCAGATACAGATCCTTATGATTGGAATGAGATTTCATACGCTATTGAGGCCGGGCCCATGTTGATAGACAATGGAGAACAGGTACTTGATATGGAAGAGGAGGGTTGGAAGACTAAAAATTCGATTAAAACTCAGGCAGCTAGATTGGATTTTACAGATATGCGGGGGCCAAAAATTGCCGTAGGAATAACCAAAGAAGGAAAACTTATGGTATTGATGGTCAATGGAAGAATCAGGGAGTCTGTGGGAGCCGCGCATTTTGATATGACCGATATCCTCTTAAAATATGGTATGCATAAAGCCATGGGCTTTGACCCAGGAGGAAGTAGCACCTTGGTTGTAGGCGGAAAAGTGATGAATATATCGCCCTTCAATAAGAATTACGAAAAGGATATTTATGCCTTACCTCCCGAGCCTAGGTTTGTGGCAAATACGATCATGGGGTGGATCGAAGACGAAGCCGATGACTGAGGATTAAAGGCAACTATAAATAATCTGAACTTTTTTCTTCTTGGCTTTTTGAAACGTGGATGAAAGAAGAGTATTTAAAAACCCGAATGCAAAACATTCGGGTTTCAACATCTTTTTAAACCGTTGACAATTCGTTATACTTTTCACCCAGTTTTGCCAGATTGGCCCTCATTAAATCATCAGGAGTCATTGCAATATTAAAGTCACAATTCGCCTCAAAACTCAAGAACCAGGGCTCAGCATTAGAAGGAATCGAAGAGGCATCTGCGACCTCAACCACCATTACGGCTCCTCTATTTCCATCCTGTTCTGTGAAGAATATTCTGTCTGGTTTGATATCTTCAAGAACTTGACCAATGACTTCGCCAGCTGTGCCATTTCTTACCATAGAGTTAAAAGGTTCAATTGGGAATGCAACGTTAACTAACATTTTTATGATTATAAAGTTTTAAATTAATATTCCTTGAATTACAAATTGAATTTTTTATTATAAAATAACAAATGAGCTAGGACCATGACATTGAATTATTGTCCGAAAGGTGTTTATTTTTTTCAAGGGATTTAAACGGTAATTATTAGGTTCTCTTAAAGCTTCGTACAGTTAATTGCTCAAGAGAATTAATATGTTTTTGACTGAAGAAACCTTTCTGTTTCGGATCAACCAAACTCATGGATCCCTCCAATGAAGTTATAAGTTTTAGAATCATTAGATTTTAGGATCTTTCTGGTGACATCACGGTTTTCTCAGCAGTTTAATTTTTATGCCTTGTAAAACTTCGGACTGATTGATGGTTTTCGTATTTTTGACCATCATAATCCTATAATTTATCACTATGAATTTTGATCTGGCAGAAAAAGAGGCAATTGTTAAAACAATTGCAGAAACCATCGTTCTTGATGACCATTACAAAGTGGGAGAACTCATGTATTTGGATGAGTTGATGACCACCCTGGATTTTGATGTTCAGTATATGGAAAAGGCCAAGGAATTGAGTTCAGAGAAAACGGTGCAGGTGCTTCAAAACATGACAAAGGAAAAAAAAGAAGCTCTAATCATCATGATTGATAAAATGACTGAGTCAGACGGAGCTGTTCATCAGAAAGAAAAGAATTTCTTGGTAAATCTTATTCAGATTTTGGGCTAGGTGAGTTAATAGTTTCAATAACCTTAACTCACCAACTATCCTGTTCGACATGAATCTTTTCATCTTCTTGAAGCTTGAACGATTTTTGTATTGGACCCAATCTGGAAGATTCAATGGAATGGGTCTTTATCTTCTTTAATGAAAGTCCGATAAATATATACCAGAAGGTTATCTTACGTACATGCCTTGTTGATTTGTTTCGTAGCGTAGAATGATGAGAATGTCTCTTCAATTACTTCCATCCAGTCGCTTCGATTGATAAATGGGCCTTTTAGGACAATAATTACAACAATTCGTCCTAAACCATTTTTTTAGAAGCGATGGACTTCCTAGTTTTATTCAAACACAAAACAAAACATTAATTTAAATCGTATAATCATGCCATTTTTTACGTCTATAGGTGAACAGGATAAAGTACCACATGCCTTTGCAAAATTCAATACAGGAATCGAACGACCTAT
>CAYQPI010000186.1:0-7248 GCA_964419405.1 uncultured Flavobacteriaceae bacterium | reverse complement strand
TTCCCTTCGAATAAAAAATCATCATCACCGCAGTCGATATACCAGCGCACTGATGCAATCTTTTCTTTATCCATTTTCTTTACCAGCTCAACTGCATTATGATGTTCAAAATAATTCTGAAGATCATCGTCTGATATTTTTGATACCGTTTCCTTATCGATAAAATTCTTCATATCATCTACTGTCAAAGGACCCGCATAAGCGCTCAGAGGTGCCGCAGAAGAAAACAAATCAGGTCTGTGCAAGGCATACATAAATGAACCTCCTCCTCCCATGGAAAGACCAGACACCGCCCTGTATCGCTTCTCTGATTTAATGCGATATGTTCTCTCAACATGTGGCATTAATTCTTCAAAAAAGAAATCTTCATAATTCCAGTCGCCTTCTATCCTATTGTAATATCCTCGCTTACCTGTATTGGCATCTGGCATCACAATGATCATTGGGGTCGCCTTTCCCGAACGAATGGCCTCGTCGGTGATTCTTAACACTTCCCCAAATTGCACCCAACCGGTCTGATCATCACCAGCACCGTGTAATAAATATAACACCGGATAACTTCTGGAAGAAGTTTCATAATCCGGTGGTAAATAGATCGCAAACTTTCGCTCAGACTTGAGAATGTCGCTATTCATTTTTAAATCATCGAACACTTTACCCTGTTGACTGAGGACTGTGTTCATAAAAAACATACCTATTAAAAACACGATTGACTGCTTCATTTCATACATATTACATTGAAATTACTGATCCGTATTACTAACGAACGCTACTTTTTTACTGTCTGGAGACCAGCTAGGAACATTTATAGTCCCTTGACCACCATAGACATAACTCACTATTTTTGGTTCGCCTCCGCTGACGGGCATCATTCTTAGAAATACCTGTTTATAGAAAGGGTGATCTCCAGAATCCACATCTGTTCCAAAGGATACAAATATGATCTGTTTACCATCAGGTGAAATATGGGGGAACCAATCATTTAATTCATCAAAGGTCAATTGCTCAACCTCAGCACCATCAGCTTTCATTCGATACAACTGCATGGTGCCAGAACGATTCGAATTGAAATAGATAAATTCTCCCGAAGGATCAAACTCAGGTCCGTCATCCAGACCTGGAGTGTTGGTCAACTGTACCTCTTCGCCTGATGCAATATCAACACTATAAATATCGTACTGCCCGTTCCGGTTTCCAGTAAATAAAAGTGACTTACCATCTACTGACCAACCGTGTAAATAGGAAGCTCCCAGGCCTTCTTTAGTAACCCGAACGGGATTTGAACTCCCCTCAACAGGTAAGGTATAGATCGCCGAATCTCCATTATCCTTGTGATCATGATGACTAATAGCAAGCTGCTTCCCATCAAAAGATAAGACATGGTCATTATTATTCCGATCAGCAAAACCGGTATTGATCATACTGGTCTTTTCACTCTTTAAATCATATCTATACAGAAAACCGTTAGAATTATATATGAGGGCCTTCCCGTCTACTGTCCAATTCGGTGCCTGAATCGAATGACTGGATGTAAAGATGACTTTTCGCTCCAAAGTCTCCACATCCAGAATCTCTAGATTACTTCCCAGATACTCCTGATATTGTTCTTGTGAAACATCAAAAGGTTTGACTATTCTAACATTGCTAAAAATAGCCTTTTCGACCACATCCTCATTATGTGAACAAACATATAAACCGACAAAAAGCTCATTATTCAATTCCACTTCATCCAACACGACTTTCACCAAAGGTTCACCCAACTTAGCTGTTCCCATGATAAAGGTATTCCCTTTTCTTTCCAGTTGAATAATGTCGGGCATGACATCAGAAGATAGCGATTCATACGTATCTCCTCCAGCCTCTTTCCTGTATTGTAAGGACACCAATCCGTCACCGTGCAAGGAAGCATTGACATGTTTCGAATCAGCATGAAAATTATTTCTAACCATCCAACCCAGCTTTCTGTGCGGATCCACTCCCTCTCCTACAAAACTCACTTTAGCCCTTAGAATAAAGTCCCCCTGAATAGATTTCCAAAGAAACTGAAACTGATCATCTGCAAACCACATATTGGCACCGGCTCCTTCAATAAGGTATTCTTGACCAGAGCTGTGGTAGGAAACACTTCCAGCATGCTTTACAGCACCAATATCCTGATGGTCATAAAAAATTCCTAAGGCATTGTTTTGTGCCTGCATGTTAAACTGTAAAACCATTAGAATTAAAAAGGAGAAATAAATTTGAAAATAATTTCTTGGCATAATAATAAAATAAAGGTGGCGTCAATTTAATACTCTTTAAGAATATTAAAAATAGCAAATAATTCTCAATCTCCTATGAAGCTCCTTATTGAATTAGAATCGCTTTTTCTACAATCACCGGATAGACATATCCTGCCCCAAATTCTCTATCAGTAGCCAGAGTTCCTTCAAAGACAACCGTATCTCCTACTTTGACAATTTCTTGAGTGGTAAAGGTCAAATCAGATTTCCCTGCTCCTTCTGTTCCATCCACCAGGTGCACCCAATTACGATCCATAATTCCTGAATTAATCTTAACTACCTGCCCCCGAACCTTTACTTTCTTTGTATTATAATCACTTGAATTACTAAAGAGCTCACCTATTTGCTGCCCCCCTTTTACAGGAGTTATCTGAATACTGTCAAGCAATGCTCTCTGTACTTCTTTTTTCTTTGCGATATAGTTCTCCCTGGCACTATTGGCATCTATTGGTTGTTTACTGATCTTATCGACAAATACTATTTTGTCAAATACACGACCTAATTCTTTACTTTCAAAATTTTGCATTTCCATAGCATCGATAAAGTACACCTTCTCTCCTACCTTTACATCCATTCTGGAGGCAGCCAGCCAAAATTCATTTGCACCATTCTGCACCAACAAATAAGTATAGCCACTTGTTTGCTGTACTTCATTGACCACCACTTCATTCTGTGCAATGGTATCAACGACAGGTTTATAGTCCTTCTTTTTATCATCACATGATAAGAATAAAACAAAACAAAAAATTAAAGCTGTAATTCTCATGGTATTTAATTTAAATAGTTATTTTTTTTAAGCGACAAAATACATAATTCTGTTCATTTTTTGAAGGAGTCAGATGAACTGTATACCGACTTTCGATATGTTCAAATCGATCAGAATAATACTCCAATATCCCTTCAGATGTAAATTGCTTGATTGGCAATCCGCTACAGCGATGAGGTCCGGTTTTTGAAAATGCACCTATGATCAGGGTCCCTTGAAAAGAAATGACCTTTTTAGCTACCTGTGCATAACTCAATCTTTCACTATGCTTCGTTAAAAAGTGTAAACAAGCTCGGTCATGCCACAAATCATATGTTTCTTTGGGATCAAAATCAAGGATATCTGAAGTCACCCAGGTCACTTTTTCGGCTTGTTTACCCAGTCGGTTTTTTGCCCTTTCTATGGCCTTTTCAGACACATCCAGGACGGTTATATTTTCAAAACCTAAACCCAATATATGATCTACAAACAAACTATCCCCGCCTCCTATATCAATGATCCTGGCATTCTTAGGCAGGCCTGCAGACCTTATTAAGTCAATCGACATGTGAGGTTCTTCCTGAAACCAACCAGTTTGATGCGTCATGTTTTTGATGTAGATGTCGTCCCAATACGACTTTCGATCTATGCTATATTGCTGCGTTGTTGACTTGAGTTTCATGACAATATGTTACTGAATTTGAGGTAAGGCAACTAAATGTGCATGTACTTCTACTCCATTCATCGTGACTTCAAGCCTCTTATCATACATCTTGATACCTTTTACATCATTTAACTTTCCTTTTTTTGACAGGGCCTTCACTCCATAAAATTCCCCTTTATCATCAATCGCCTTAATATGTACAATATATCCCGATTTTCGAACCCCTTTGATATCCAGATATTTACCACTCTTGTCAATGGCCACAATTTTATAAATGGTTCCATTCGGAGCAATGGCTACAACGGGTTTGTATTCTTCTTCACTTACTAAGACCTTTACGGGCAGCAATTCTCCTTTTACAAAAGATTTGACATCCATTATATAACGTTGGTTGGAATTTTCAAGAGCCTTGACATCATAGCGGTTTCCTTGTTCATCTATGGCTTTTACATCCATGGTATAGCCCTCCGGATGCATTGCTTTGACATGCCATACGATCTCCTGTGAAATCGTATCGATGGCATTCATCACTGCGCTTCCCTTTTGCGAAAAAGTCAGCCCTGTCAACAACAATAAAATCAATGTAAGCATTCTATTTCTCATCATCAGTCTCTTAAATTATAAACAAATGTACACACAAGAAATCACGTCTACTATGACTTTCGTTAGCTTTTACAAAGTCAGTTCAATTCGAGAAAAGGCATAAAAAAACCTCAATTAAATTGAGGTTTTACATAAATTTTAGTTCAATCTTTAGTTAATCGAAACACTAGAAATCATTTCATTTTCTTCACCAGCTTTTACACTTTTTACATATCGTTTTCTTAGCTCCTTGATTTCAGTATCCTTCTCACCGCTCTCCATATAATATTTGTAAGCTAATAAGCTGTCCATATTGGCCCTGTTGAGTTTCTTTTTTAACAAACCATTGGCCAGGGCATTATTGAATTTGTAATATGTCTTGCTGTATAAAATGGTTTGCCCTTTAAAATTAGACCTCAAACCATAGGTAACAAACATTTTCTTCATTGGAATATTCTCTGCCTGATACACTTCATACGTATAATAAATACCGTCAATCACATCGATGATTCTTTCTTTGTGTATGATATTATTTATTCCGTCCGGAATTTGAATTTCACGCTCAGAACCGAGAACAGCTGCATCAGAACTTCCGTTAATGGCTGAAGAATCATCAATGGTGGAGTGAAAATCACTGACATCCCCAAAAGAAGCCAGAATCTTCCAGACCTCCTCAGGACTATTATTTACCAATACCTTATTCTCGAAAAATTTCATTTTCTCGCCATCGATCACATGCTGGGCGGAGAGTCCTGTGGCTGCTAACATCAGCAACAGCAACAGCCAATTGGGATTAATTTTTACTAATTTTTTCATCGTTTCATATTTAGGGGGTCTCATGAAACAAATTTCTTGTTTTATTCTCTAGACACTTTTATTAATTAGGTCAATTCCTTGACCGTTTGGTTCATTCTATATTCTGATGGCGACAGGCCATATTTCTTTTTAAAACTTCGAGAAAAATGCGCCACATCATTAAAGCCGGAATCATAACAAATACTACTGATGTTCTTTGTTGATCCGAGTAAGATGTCAGCAGCCTTCTCCAGCTTTTTGTTCTTTAAATAACTCGCAGTACTTTCCTTGTAAATCTCTTTGAACTTCCTCTTAAAACTTGACAAGCTGTGATTGCTAAGCATCGCTAATTCGGTAACACTAATGTCATCATATAAATGAGACTCAACCACTTCTCGTATCGAATAACTCTGTGGAGAAAACAATTGAGACAATATCCTTTTGACATCAGGGGCGTTTTTGGTATGCATCAATAGCATAAAAAGCTCCTTGATTTTCAAAATCAACAACTCTTCAGTCGCCAGATCGGGATTTTCGAAATAGAAAAGAATACTGTCGATGTATTTGATCAAAAGGGAATTACCCTTTATCGTAGGCAATTCTGTACTTACATCATTTTCTGGCCCCTGTTTTAAAAAAGAGGGTGTTTCATTGGCATAAATCTCTTTTAGCACTTCAGGCAAAAGATGAATGACCATGGTGTGATAATTTGTATTTTCTTCACTGATATGAATTTTTCCCAGATAATTTCCGCACTTTAACAATACGGCTTCCTGAGAATTGATCTGCACCATTTCGGTGGGAGACAAAACAGAACCTGAGCCCTCAATCACAAAAATAAAACAAGCCTCGTCTTCCATAGGATTTGGCAGGTTTAATGGTGGTTTCACAATTGCTTTTTCAAACAATTGCTTTCCAAACAACTCAAGAGATTTATGTTCTAAGATCATTTTAAAGAGGTTTCATCAGTCTATGTATAAAAAAGACGTAAATTCCTTCTTTAAGTTACAATTAAAACTACTGCTAACCTTAAAATTAACATTAATTTAATGTTTAAAGCTGATTATTAGAGAATTCTTAAAATAATCATAAAATGCTATTGACCCTTAAAAAGCTACATTATTCACTATAGATATCGATATATTTTTGATCCAATTCTGGAGAATCTTTGTATTTCACTCTCAGATCATCAAGCTTTATATGCAATTCTTTGACCTTTTCGGCATAGGCAGGATCATGGTATACATTGTTCATTTCCTGAGGATCTTTTAACCTGTCATATAATTCCCACTCATCTACGTCATAATAAAAATGGACCAGCTTAAACTCCTTGGTCACGATGGCATAATGTCTTTTTACCATATGTACCGAAGGATACTCATAGTAATGGTAATACACAGCTTCCCTTGACCAGGAGGCGGTATCTCCTTTCATTAAAGGAATTAAACTTTCACCCTGCATATCTTCAGGTGCCTTAATGCCTGCTGCCTCTAAAAATGTTTGGGCAAAATCAAGATTCTGAACCATTTCGTCATTCGTTGTCCCAGCAGTAATCTTATTGGGCCACCTGATCAAAAGGGGTGTTTTAAAGGATTCGTCATAGACAAATCTCTTATCAAACCAACCATGCTCACCAAGATAAAAGCCCTGATCAGAGGTGTAGACCACAATGGTATTCTCGGCCAAGCCGCTTTCATCCAGATAATCTAATACACGGCCCACATTGTCATCGACAGATGATATAGTTCCCAAATAATCTTGCATATAGCGCTGGTACTTCCATTTCATTTTCTCGGTATCGTTCATTTTTGGCCAATTGTTATAGAAAAAATCATTGATGGAATCTAACACCGGATCATACAATGCTTTTTGTTCTGCCGTGGCACGGTTATACGGACCGTAAAAACTGTTGGGAAATTCCTCCACTACCGGTAAAACCTTACCCTCCATTTTAGCCAAGGTTTCCGGTCTGATCTTACTATCATGACTATACATCATGTGTGTCAACAAATTCATTTCTGCCGTCTTTGCCGCCGATCCTCTATTGCTGTAATCATCAAATAGCGTTTCAGGTTCCGGGAAGGTCTTTTTCGTGAACTCCTTGAACTTATCCGGAGCCGCGAGATCACAGATACGGCCGGTCTTTTCATTGAAGACTGCGATCAACTTCGAAACTGGGT
>CAYQPI010000185.1:0-21580 GCA_964419405.1 uncultured Flavobacteriaceae bacterium | reverse complement strand
GTTGCCAGAATGGTGTTTTCTGGCGAAAATTCATCCATTTGTTTAAAGATTTTTTTCTTTAGATCAATATGCTCTGTGGCAGCTTCCACAACAAGATCGGCCTCGGCCACACCATTAGATAATTCTGTTAAGCAATTGATATTATTTAAGGTGTTTTTCTTGGTCTCCTGACTAATTTTTTCCTTACTCAGCAATCTGTCAAGATTTCTGGTTATGGTAGCCAAACCATTTTCTAAAGCTTTTTCTGAAATGTCAACCAAGTTGACTTGAAATCCATTTTGAGCAAACACATGCGCAATTCCATTGCCCATGGTTCCTGCTCCGACTACGGTGATATTTTTCATTCGTATGATTTTTTAGGAGGCATGGTTCCGAACACTCGATCCCAAAAGGTGTTAGATACCCCAAATGCCTTATCAGGGTATTTGTAATGATGTAAACTGTGGTGTCTCCATAAATACTTGAATTTTTTCGGTGGTTTTACAACATGCGTGGCACGATGTAAAAAAGAATACAAAAGATATCCTAGAAAAAAACCAGGAAAAAAGCCCCAGGTGTAATTTGGATACCCAATCAAACTGAAGATGAGATAAAAGATAGAGAAAAGCACAGTAGCCATAATAATTCCTGGGACTGGTGGCATTAAAAGCCGTTCTGTATCTCGAGGATATAAATGATGTGATCCGTGCATGACGAAATGGAAACGCTTCACAAACTTGTTTTCAGAGATCCAATGAAATAGATACCGATGGAGCAGGTATTCTGCAAGCGTCCAAAAAAACAAAGCAAATACAAACAAGCCTATAAAAGTCAATACAGGAATATTACGTATGAATAGGGCGTTGTATATCAACAATAATACAATGATGCCATATACGATAACATTCTGTTTTAAGGTGGTTTTGGTTAGACTCTCCAAAAATGGATTCTTAAAAATCGTAGCAGTTCCTCTGTGATGTTCTGTTGTAACTTTGGGTTCCATAATTAAAAACTATCAATAATTTGTTGTGCCACTTCAAGTGCTTTTGCGCCTTGTTTTAAAGAGACAACGGGGGTTGTATTCGTATGTATTGCTCTGGAAAAAGATTCCAATTCATCCAAAATGGCATTATTTGCCAGGATTTCTGGATTTTCAAAATAGATTTGTTTTTTAGCGCCTTCGGCGTTCTGAAGTATCATGGCAAAATCATCCGGATTTTCTGGAGCATCTTTCATCTTCACAACCTCACTTTTTTTCTCAAGAAAATCAACAGATATATAGGCATCCTTTTGAAAGAAACGAGATTTTCGCATATTCTTCATCGATATTCTACTGGCAGTTAGATTTGCTACACAGCCATTTTCAAACTCAATTCTGGCATTGGCAATATCAGGTGTTTCGCTAATAACTGAAACACCACTGGCATGTACTTCTTTTACATCTGATTTCACAACGCTTAAAATGATATCAATATCATGGATCATAAGATCCAGAACTACCGGAACATCCGTCCCTCTCGGATTAAATTCAGCCAATCTATGGCATTCAATAAACATGGGGTTTTCAATCATGTCACTCACAGCAGTGAAGGCAGGATTAAATCGTTCAACGTGCCCAACCTGACCTCTTACATTCATTTGATGTACGAGATCTCTTAAGGTTTCAGCCTCCTCAACAGTTTTTGTAATGGGCTTCTCGATAAAAATATGCTTGCCTTTCTCGATGGCTTTTTTTGCACATTCAAAATGATTTAGCGTTGGCGTAACGATATCGATGACATCAACCATCTCAATCAGCTCATCAATACTTTTGATAAACGAATAACCAAATTCTTTTTCAACCTGTTGTGCATATGAATCAATGGGGTCGTAAAAGCCTACCAATTCATATTCTGATGATTCCTGAAGAAGTTTTAAATGAATTTTTCCTAGATGACCTGCACCTAATACCCCAGCTTTAAGCATAAAAAAGTTTTTGTCAAAAATACAAAATCACTATCTAATTAAAAAAGGGCAACGCTAAGAATTGATCAAAATAATGTCAGTACTTATAAACATTATTCAGCGACCACTACAGCAAGTTTGGATCCGTCAGGATTGATGATGATCCTGCTAATTCCATCAACTTCAAGTTCCGATTCAATAGTTATGGGAATCCATTCCTTGTCAATGCCTGGTCTGTATTGATAGATCATATTGCTTTTCCCCATGAGCATGGTTCCTTTAGCTGTCCAGGTGAGATCACGGGAGCCCTCCAAGGCATCTGCGATATATTCAGAAGTACTGGTAAAAGGATCTATTGAGTAGATCTCAGGTGCTTCATGACTTAGGCTGATGAAACTGATCAAATTCGTCCCTAAACCGGCGGTAGCAGGAATCTTATGAATTGAACGACCAATATTGCTGCGGATCGGGTAGCGAATCTTGTGTTTAAAACTGCTGACCTGAAGGGTTTCAATATCACCTATAACAAAACTGATAAGTGTCTTTGCATCAAACCATAAATAATATCCAACCTTTAGGTCAGGAATAAATAATTCGGGAGGTTTATTCTTAAAGGCGTATTTATATACAAATTGCGTTTCATCTTCATTTAATCTAACACAGGTAAAATATTTCTTTTTTCCGGGAACCGGTAGAGGAGAGAACTCACTTTCCTTGGTATCTGTAATCCAGACCCTGTAATTTTCATCTATAAAATACTTAGAAATATCCGCTTGTCCGTCACGGAAGGAAGAGAACAATAGGCCCGTTCCATCTTCTGTAAAACTAGGTTGATTGTCATAACCCTCATGATTCGAAATGTTTATGGGGTTGCTGATGCTAATCTTGTTATCTTCTTCAGTTAGATCAAATAAATAGATTTCTGTCGCTTCTTGTGCAGCCATAAAGGCACAGCACAATGACATCAAAATGGAGGGGATTATTTTGATTTGCATATAAAAGGTATTAAGCTATTTCAATTTCAAATATAAACTATATAACGACGATAAAGAAAATATATTGAACAGAAAAAAACCAGAGATAAGATATCTCTGGTGTAAGGTTTAAAAACAATACTTGTTTTCAGCGATGAGAATGGCCGAAATTTCTTTTCTCAGAGAAATTACATTTGGCATATTCGAGTATTTGGTAAATCGTTTCAAGCCCATTAGCATCATTCTTTGTTCATCACCTTCAGCAAAATAGATAATGGCTTCTTTTCCTTTTTCATGAATAACACCAACGGCGTTACTTAAGTTTAATCTGGCCATGGCGATTTGACCTTTTGCTTCTTCCTGTGATGAAAGTGACGCCACTTTTTCTGCTTTTAACAGGGCGCTTTCAGCCATATAAATTTCAATCAGTACTTCTGCTGCAGCCAAAATCAATTGCTGGTGCTCTTCCAATTCCATTCCAAAAGTTTGTACGGCCTTGCCAGCAATCATCAAAAATGCCTTTTTTAGCTTTTCGATCATCTCTTTTTCTTCAGAAAACAATTCAGAATAATCAGGGCTGTCAAATGAAGGGATTTCCATCAAACTTTTACCAACGGCAGTAGCCGGTGTCAAGAGATCAATATCACCTTTAAAAGCTTTCTTTAAAAGCATACCGACAGTCAACAATCTGTTGATCTCATTGGTTCCTTCATAAATTCGGGTAATTCGAGCATCTCTCCAGGCTGCTTCCATAGGGGTATCTTTTGAGAAGCCCATTCCACCAAAGATCTGAATTCCCTCATCCGTTACAAACTGAGAAGTCTCAGAACCATAAACTTTTAAAATAGCAGCTTCAATGGCATATTCACTAAAAGCTTCCAATTCAGCATCCTGATGCGTTTTTCCGGCAGCCAACAGGTCGTCAATATAATTTTGAATGTCCTTGGCAGCGCGGTAAGACCCAGCATCAGTTACAAAGGTTCTGGTTCCCATTTCAGCTATTTTCGCCTGAACAGCACCAAAACTGGAAATTGGTTTTTTAAACTGAATTCTTTCATTGGCGTATTTGATCGACTCTGTTAAGGTTCGTCTACTGGCATCCAAACAGGCGGCCGCCAATTTAATTCTTCCTACATTTAGAGAATTCAGGGCTATTTTAAAGCCTTTTCCTCTTTCAGAGAGCATGTTCTCAACAGGAATTTTTGTGTCATTAAAAAACACCTGTCTCGTAGAGGAGGAGGTAATACCTAATTTTTTTTCTTCTTCACCAAAAGTCACACCATTAGGATTCGATTTGTCATATTCTAACAAGAAACCGGTAATGTTTTTATCATTTTCAATTCGAGCAAATACGATGAATATTTCGGCAAATCCGGCATTTGAAATCCACATTTTCTGACCATTGATCAAATAATTTTTGCCATCCTCAGTCAGTGTAGCCGTGGTTTTTCCTGAATTGGCATCACTACCTGCACCGGGTTCTGTTAAACAATAAGCTCCAAATTTTTCACCTGCAGTAAGCGCTGGAAGGTATTTCTGTTTTTGTTCTTCTGTTCCGTATAAAAAGATGGGCATGGTACCAATTCCTGTGTGCGCGCCATAGGCCGTTCCTAAAGATCCGGAAGCCGCCGAAATATAATCTGTAACCAACATAGTTGACACAAAGCCCATTCCAATACCTCCGTATACCTCAGGTATTGAAACGCCAAGAAAACCCATTTCTCCGGCTTTTCTCATTAATTCTTCAGTTAAGGCATAGTCCTTCTCTTCAAATCGTTCTTTAATTGGCCATACCTCACGATCGATAAATTCAATTACAGCATCTTTCATCATGTTCTGCTCTTCACTGAACTGTTCGGTAATAAATACCTCTTCTTTTTTTACTTCTCTGACAAGAAATTCTCCTCCTTTTATAGCTTCCATATTATTATCTTTTATCACTGATTGGGTTCTGTTTTTTTACTTTAATAATTCATATACACCGGCTGCTCCTTGTCCGGTTCCTACACACATGGTGACCACTCCATATTTTTGATTTCTCCTTCTCATTTCATTGAAAAGCTGGACCGATAATTTGGCTCCGGTGCAACCTAGGGGATGTCCTAAAGAAATGGCACCACCATTCACATTAACGATTTCAGGATTCAATTCCAGTTCTTTTATTACAGCCAATGACTGTGAGGCAAAGGCTTCATTTAGTTCGAATAAATCAATATCACTTAACGATAAGTTCGCCTGTTTAAGCGCCTTAGGTACCGCAGCTACCGGGCCAATACCCATGATTCTGGGTTCAACACCAACGGCAGCAAAACTTACCATTCTGGCAACAGGCTCTAAATTAAGTTCCTTGACCATTTTTTCGCTCATTACAAGCACAAAGGCAGCACCATCACTCATCTGAGAAGAATTTCCTGCGGTTACACTTCCTTTATTTGCAAAGACAGGTCTTAGTTTCGCCAGGGCTTCAACCGAAGTCCCTCTTCTTGGTCCTTCATCTGTTTTGGCCACATAATTTCTGACCGATCTTTTTCCGTTTTTATCCAAAAATATTTGCTCCACATTGATCGGGGCGATATCGTCGTCAAATATGTTGTTGTCAAGTGCATTTAAGGCTTTCATATGAGAATTATAAGAGAAAAGATCTTGTTCTTCCCGACTGATCTTGAATTGTTCTGCGACTGCTTCAGCGGTCAGTCCCATGCCCCAATAATAATCTTCATGTCCTTCTTTGGCAGATTTATAATTCGGCACAGGTCTGTAACCACCCATCGGAATATAACTCATGCTCTCTACGCCCCCCGCGATTATACAATCTGCCATACCGGCCTGAATTTTTGCGGTGGCCATGCTGATGGTTTCCAATCCAGAAGCACAATAACGATTGACGGTTACTCCGGCAACGTCATTCGACTTGGTTCCCATTAAGGAGATCAATCTCCCCATGTTCAATCCTTGTTCCGCTTCAGGCATCGCGTTTCCTACGATCACATCGTCAATCCGTTTTACATCCAATTCAGGAACCTGTTTTAATAAATGCTCTATGGTTTCTGATGCAAGTTCATCAGGTCTTTTAAAGCGAAACGTACCTCTGGGAGCTTTGCCAACGGCTGTTCTGTATCCTTGTATGATATATGCTGTTTTCATATTCTAATTTCTTAATGGTTTACCTGTTTTCAAGGTGTGCTCTATGCGTTCTAAGGTTTTGCGTTCAGTTAATAAAGAAAGTATGGCTTCTCTTTCTAAGTCTAACAGGTATTGTTCCGATACCATGGTTGGTTCAGATAAATCTCCACCAGCCATTACATAGCCTAATTTATTTGCAATTTTCTTATCGTGTTCTGATGCATAACGTCCTTTCTCGAGGCTGTCTGTACCGACCAAAAACATTCCTAAGGCCTGTTGACCCAAAACCTTTACATCTTTTTTAACCGGTTTGGTATATCCATCTTCCAACATTTGAAGGGCGTGTCTTTTAGCAGTTGCAATCTGTCTGTCAGCGTTCACTACTACGATATCTTTACCCTTCATAAAATAACCGAGGTCAAAAGCCTCTTCGGCAGAGGTGGCAACCTTAGCCATTGCGATATTTATAAAGGCATCTCTAAGCCTGTTTAATTTAACATCATCCTTTACCCACAGTTCAGAGACTCTTTTTGTAACCTCCTTGGTTCCGGCACCTGCAGGAATAATTCCTACACCAAATTCAACCAAGCCTGTATAAGTTTCTGCTGCCGCGATCACTTTATCTGCATGAAGACCCATTTCACAAGCTCCTCCAAAGGTCATTCCCCGAGGAGTTATTAAGGTAGGAACCGAACTGTATTTAAGTCGCATTACCGTGTTCTGGAACATTCTGGTAGCCATAGACAGTTCATCATATTCTTGCTCAACAGCCAGCATAAATGCCATGGCCAGGTTGGCTCCAACAGAAAAATTGGCCGCCTGGTTTCCTAAAATTACGGCTTCATATTCTTGTTCCGCTAAATCAATTCCTTTGTTGATCGCCTGCAGAACTCCACTTCCAATAGTATTCATTTTAGACTGAAATTCAACATTTAAGACTCCATCACCTAAATGTTGAATTGAAGCTTCGCTGTTTGACCAGATCGTCTTTGATTCTCTAATATTATCAAGTATGATAAAGGCATCCTGTCCAGGAATTTTATATTGATCCCCAGATGCCAGATCATAATAATATTTTGACCCTTGATCAATAGAGTAGAAAGACTTCCTTCCTTTTGCCAACATCTCAGTGACCCACTTATTTGGACTATGGCCAGCTTCTTCCATCATTTTAATGCCCGCTTCAACTCCAATGGCATCCCAAATCTGGAAGGGTCCGTGTTCCCAGCCAAACCCTGCTTTCATGGCATCGTCAATTCTAAAGAGTTCATCTGATATCTCAGGAACTCTATTTGAAGAATAGGCAAAAATGGCAGCCAGAGTTTTTCTAAAAAATTCACCAGCCTTATCTTTTCCATTCACCAATACTTTAAAACGATCGATAACTTTTTCAATGGTCTTGGTTGCGCCTAAGGTGGCAAACGATACTTTATTGGATTTGCGATACTCCAAGGTATCCAGATCTAAAACCAGTATTTCTTTTTTGCCTTTGGCGTCAACACTTTTCTTATAAAACCCTTGTTGTGACTTACTTCCTAGCCAGTTGTTTTCCAGCATGACATTGATAAATTCAGGAATTTGAAAAGTATCATGCATTTCGTCATCTGGCGCATTTTGAGCCACACCATTGGCTGTATGAACCAGGGTGTCTAGACCCACGACGTCTATCGTTCTAAATGTTGCCGATTTAGGCCGTCCAATAAGCGGCCCTGTTAATTTGTCGACTTCTTCGACGCTAAGACCCATCTCTTTCACAATGTGAAACAGGCTCATAATGCCAAAAACACCAATACGATTGCCAATAAAGGCAGGAGTGTCTTTGGCGAGTACAGCCGTTTTACCAAGAAATTTCTCACCGTACATCATTAGAAAATCTGTAACTTCCTGATCACAACTAGGTCCTGGCACAACTTCAAACAGTTTCAAATATCTCGGGGGGTTGAAAAAATGGGTAACTGCAAAGTGCTGCTGAAAATCCTCACTTCTGCCCTCATTCATGAATTTAATGGGAATCCCTGAAGTATTGGAAGTGATTAAGCTACCCTTTTTTCGATGTTTTTCAATTTTTTCGAAAACATTTTTTTTGATATCAAGTCTTTCTACAACCACCTCAATGACCCAATCAGCATCGTTGATACCTGCAATATCATCATCTAAATTTCCGGTTGTTATTCTAGAGGAGAAAGCCTGGCTATAAATCGGCGAAGGTTTAGATTTTAATGCGGCTTTTAGACTGTCATTAACCAGTCGGTTACGTACTTTGGGGCTTTCTAATGTTAAGTTCGCCGCTTCCTCAGCCTTTGTCAATTCTCGTGGTACAATATCGAGGAGCAAGACTTCTACTCCGATATTTGCGAAATGACAGGCGATACCAGAACCCATGATTCCGGAGCCAATCACTGCTACCTTATTAATATGTCTTTTTTTCATTAGATATAATTATTGCTTAGTTCTTAGTCTTTAAAAATTGATTTCTCTAGAATCAACGCATTGATCAGGTCTGTTACCTCAAAAAAATGATCTATTTTTTCCTGATCGATGTTTTCTTTTACAGTTTGGTTAAATCTATATACAGAAGATTTTGATATTTCTCTTTTCTCTATACCTAGAGGTGTTAGTTTTATGAACACTCCTCTGCCATCCTCGGGATTTCGTTCTCTGAATATCAGCCCTTTTTCTTCCATGCTATTCAGTGTTCTTGATAAACTAGTTGCTTCCATGCCCATTGATGGTCCTAGGGCCGTTGAAGGAGTACCTTTCTCTACATCGATATAGAGTAGTGCCATTGCCATTGCCATCGTACTTTCGTGTTTGGCAGCCTGTTCATTATAGGTCTTGGCTACAGCTTGCCAGGTTGCTCTTAGGGCATGATCAATTGTTTTTTCTTTTTGCATATGCCAAATATATGAAAAAATACTATGCATGCATAGTATTTGAAAAATAATTTTACTTTTTATAAATAAATATTGTAAATTGATGACTCAACTACAGCATAACCATTCAAAAGTCATTCTTATGAAAATACGCGAATTAATAGGGAAAATTACATTACAAGAAAATATAAGTCCGATTGAAAGGAACAAGGTGAGTGGCACTTTTGTTATTCATATTCCAAACCCATTGGCCTCCTATTATAGCCGTTTTACAGAAGTAAACAGACCAAACTCCATCGTTCTGGTCACCAAGAACCCTGTGTCATTTGAAAGTATTTTAAGGGCTACTAAAAGCATTAATGAGAAGGATAAACTAGGTGTAAACGGGGCCAAATGTGAATTGATGATTGGCAGTAAAAAATATTACGGAATTCGAGTCATGGGAATAGATCGTTACACGAATATCGATAAAGTTCAGAATGCTTATGGTTCACATGGTTTTGAATTTCATAAAAGTAGTCGTTTGGCGAAAGGCACCGATGCCATTATTACTGTCAATAAATTTTTCAATGTGCTGGATGTTGAAGAAGGCATTTACCAGTCTCCTAATAATAAGGACCGTTTTTACTTTGAAGTTCCAAGGTATATGGATTGGGAAGAGTTTAGAGAAAAAACCTTTGACATTAAGAATAACATTTCTATAACAAATTATGATATTGCCAAGGGAATTCTTTATGAACAGGATGGGATTACAGATATTCTGAGAGTCTTAAAACCCAATATATCAATTGATATGGTTAAGAAGATTCGTGAAAAATACTTAGATCGACTTAGCTAGATAATTTAATACCTTTTTCGGCGTTCATTTTACTATATTTGAAAACTTAAATTTCACCTATGGATCAAATTTTAGTGGCCGAAAATATCGAAAAAAAGTTCGGTTCCTTTAGCGCATTGAACAAAATTTCACTTGAGGTTCCTAAAGGAAGTATTTTCGGTTTATTGGGTCCTAATGGAGCAGGAAAAACAACCTTTATCAGAATCATCAATCAGATTACCATGCCTGACGAGGGCAAGGTCTATTTTGATGGCAGTCCCTTAGCTCCGGATGATGTACATCATATAGGTTATTTACCTGAAGAAAGAGGCTTGTATAAAAGAATGAAGATCGGTGAACAGGCACTTTATTTAGCACAATTGAAAGGCATGTCTAAGCCGGAGGCAAGAAAGAAGCTTAGGTATTGGTTTGATAAATTTGAAATCGCACCTTGGTGGAATAAAAAAGTGGAGGAGCTATCTAAGGGGATGGCACAAAAATTACAATTCATCATTACGGTACTTCACGAACCAAAGTTGCTCATATTTGATGAGCCATTTAGTGGATTTGATCCGATCAATGCCAATTTGATCAAGGATGAAATCATTCATTTGAGAGATCAGGGATCGACTATTATATTTTCTACACACAGGATGGAATCTGTTGAAGAATTATGCGAATACATTGCATTGATACACCAATCCAATAAGGTGCTTGATGGTAAGTTGTTAGATATAAAGAAAAAATACAAAACAAATACCTTCGAAGTTGGCTTGGCAGCCCTCGACAAAATAGCGCTGGAATCAGAACTCAAGATGAAATTTGACGTGAGTAAGGCCAGTTTTAAAACCCTGGATGATGATCTGAAGTTGAATATTAAGTTGACCAATGGCAGTACTTCATCTGATCTTATCAAATATTTAAATAGCAAGGCATCAATTACTCATTACAAGGAGGTTATTCCTAGTGTGAATGATATTTTTATAGAAACAGTACATCAAAATTCCTAATTTAAAAGGGCAACTAATCGTCGGATGAATAAACTTAAACTAATCATTGAAAGGGAGTTTTTGGCAAAGGTCAGAAACAGAACCTTTATCGTAATGACTTTCCTGAGTCCTCTTTTAATGATCGGTATGATCGCTCTGGTAACAGTTTTGACTAAAAACAGTTTCGAGAAAAAGGGAACTGTGGCTTTTGTTGATGACTCTGGGTTGTTTGAAACTCAGGATTTTTCTAAGGATAAGTCGATTACATTTGAAAACCTGACGGAAGTTGGCTTAGAAAAAGCTAAAATAATTGTGAGGGAGTCATCACAAGAAGGATTGTTATATATTCCGAAAGGCCAACGGCTGGATGAGATTGCTGAAAACATTCAATTTTTTTCTGAAGATTCTCCAAGTATGATCACCATTTCTACCCTGGAATCCATCCTGGATAAGAAGCTGGAGAATGAAAAAATGAAAGAATTGGGAATAGATCTTCAGAAACTTGAACAGGCCAAGGTGGATGTGGATATCAGAATGTCGAATTTTAGTGGAATTAAATCTTCAAAGCTGATCAATGGTGTTAAGATTGGTATAGGTATGGGCGCTGGATATTTGATCATGATGTTTATCATCATCTATGGTGCCATGGTTATGAGAAGCGTAATAGAAGAGAAGACCAGCAGAATTATTGAGGTCATTATCTCTTCGGTTAAACCTTTTCAATTAATGCTTGGCAAGATTTTGGGAACGGCAGCTGCTGGCTTAACTCAATTTATTATTTGGGGGCTTTTAATGATTCTTATTTTTGTGGGAAGTTCTTATTTTTTTGATGTTGATCTTCATCAAAACGGGGTAGGACCAAATCAACTGGGAGTTGAACATCTTGATCAAATTGCACAAAATGATACACAAATAATATTTAATGAATTAATGAGTTTACCGCTGATTAGTACATTCATTTATTTTATTTTATACTTTTTACTGGGCTATCTACTGTACAGTTCGTTATATGCTGCCATTGGAGCAGCAGTAGATAATGAAACCGACACCCAGCAGTTTATGTTACCCATCATGCTGCCACTCATGTTGGGTGTTTACATTGGGTTTGCTACGGTGATCAACGACCCTCATGGTACGGTTGCTACAGTATTTTCGCTGGTGCCGTTCACCTCGCCAATTGTCATGCTGATGAGAATTCCCTTTGGGGTGCCCTGGTGGCAGATACTGATTTCATTGAGTTTACTGGTTGTGAGTTTTCTGGCAGTGGTTTGGATAGCGGCAAAGATTTACCGGGTAGGCATTTTGATGTATGGAAAAAAAATTAATTATAAAGAACTAATCAAGTGGATTCGATATTAGCCACGTTTTAAATTGGATGTTGATATGTCTAGAATATTAATTATTGAAGATGAAGATTCGATCAGAAGGGTTTTGATCAAGATCATTAAAAATGAAAATAGTTCCTTCATTGTTGAAGAGGCAGTAGATGGAGAAGAGGGGCTGGCAAAAATTGAAAGTGCAGATTTTGACCTGGTACTCTGTGATATAAAAATGCCGAAACTTGATGGAATCGAAGTACTTGAAAAGGTTCAGGCCATAAAACCTGAAATCCCGTTTATCATGATATCAGGACATGGAGAGCTCGAAACAGCGGTGGAATCAATGCGATTGGGTGCTTTTGATTATATTTCTAAACCACCAGATTTGAATCGTTTATTGAATGCGATAAGAAACGCCTTAGACAGAAAGAAACTGGTTGTTGAAAATAAAAGACTCAAGAAAAAAGTTGACAAGAACTATGAGATGATTGGGGAAAGTGAAGGGACGACTCGAATCAAAGGGATTATCGAAAAAGTTGCTCCAACAGAGGCTAGGGTATTGATTACTGGTGAAAACGGAACAGGGAAAGAGTTGGTGGCACATTGGCTGCATCAAAAGAGTGAGCGTTCTAAGCATCCTATGATCGAGGTTAATTGCGCTGCAATACCTTCAGAACTGATCGAAAGTGAATTATTTGGTCATGTAAAAGGGTCGTTTACCGGGGCAAACAAAGATAGGGCCGGTAAGTTTGAAGCGGCGAACGGAGGTACTATTTTTTTGGATGAAATTGGGGATATGAGCCTTTCTGCACAAGCCAAGGTGCTCAGAGCATTGCAGGAAAACAAAGTGAGTCGGGTAGGGAGTGATAAGGATATAAAGGTGGATGTTAGGGTAATCGCTGCGACCAATAAGAATTTAAAGAGAGAAATCGCTAAAGGTAGATTTAGAGAAGATTTATACCATCGATTGGCGGTCATTTTGATAAATGTTCCATCCCTAAATGATCGGGTTGATGACATTCCTTTGTTAATAGAACATTTTACAGAAATTATTGCCAGTCAACAAGGAAACGCTGTTAGAAAGTTTTCTGAAGGCGCCATGAATTTACTTAAAACATATAAATGGACAGGTAATATAAGGGAATTGCGAAATGTTGTGGAAAGATTGACCATTCTTGGTGAAGAAGAAATCACAGAAAATGATGTGCGCCTTTTTGCCAACAAATAAAACGTTTAAATAGGCTTTATTTATTCTCGACTAGATGATTTGCCTTTTCTATATTCATGTAAAAGACGTTTGTTAAAACTCATCTCTGCCTGATATAGTTTAAGAAGTTTATGCGGTGTTAAAACCTTAGAAAGCGCTTCATACATTTCCATTTTAGTTTGTGCTGCTTCGTTTTCGGTAGAAAGCATTGTCTGTAAAAATTCAGAGGCTTCTTTTTCACTAAGGGCCTCAATTCCACCTAAGTCCTTTACCCTTGATCTTTCATTTTTCATGGTCATGACCTTTAGGTCAAATATTTTTTTGTCATACTTGTTGTATACGGGCCAGAAAACTTCAGCTTCATCACTGCTTAAGTCTAGTTGTTCAGTAATATAAGCTGTTTTATAGGCTTTGATTCTTTCTTTTCCACGTCCTTGTGCCATGATTCCGGTTGATAGGAATACGGCCATACAAACCATAATAAATACTTTATTCATTGCGTTAATTTTCTAATATTAAACTCTCGATATCTACAAAATCAATATAATAATTTACGGCGTCTTCTGAGTACAGGTTCTGCTCTAGCTCAACATCATCAAAGGCTTCTGCAATTTCATAGGTGTCAAAATAAACAAGATCATCTGCTACCCAATCAGAAATTTCATCATTTTGCAAAACCACCTGATCAGCAATGATACTGGTTTCTCCCTTGTTCATATATTTGATGCCGAAAAAGAGTAGAATTGAGGCCGCAACCGAAAGGGAGAGGATTCTTAAAGAACGAACCTTAGGACTCATTTTTCTTCCATCTTCATTTTTAAATTTAATATCCGTTTTTTCAAAATACCCATCTGGTACCTTAAAGCCAGGATCCCTTTTTGCTTTCAATGATTCCTCATTTCTCAGGACGCTAAATTTTTCTGCCTCATCACCTTCCTTGTCTTTATCTAGATTCGAAAACTTTTCAAATAAGTTTGACTCAAATGTGTCAAAATAAGCTTCTGGAACCTTAAAACCAGTACTTTTTGATTTTTTAGAATCATTTGTATTTTTATTTTCTTTGTCCATTTTCACTTTGTCAAATAAGATTCTATTTTCTTTCTTGCATGATGATATGATGCCTTTAAAGCGCCCACTGAGGTGTCAAGAACCTCCGACATATCTTCATATTTCATTTCATCAAAATACCGCATATTGAATACCAATTGCTGCTTGTGTGGCAAAGTGGCTATTGCCTTTTGCAGTTTCACTTTGATTTCATCTCCATCAAAAAAAGGATCATCTGCAAGATGTTCTGCTCTTTGCTCACCCAATTCTTGAATATTTATGCCTACTTGTTTAGCCTTTTTATTCAAGCAATTCATTGCTTCATTTGTTGCGATGCGGTACATCCAGGAAAACAACTTGCTTTCACCTTTAAAGCCTTCAATATGTTTAAAGATCTTTAAAAAGGTGTTTTGCAAAACATCATCGGCATCTTCGTGGTTTAAAACGATTTTTCTGATATGCCAGTACAGTCGTTCCTTGTGTGTTGAAACCAACACACTAAAAGAAGCTTCCCTGGTTAAGGGATCCTTCAGGTTTGCAATAAGAGCTTCTTCGTTCAGCACCCAATATTTATAAAGTAAGACCTATAAATCGCTTAAAGGTTTAAAGTTCAATAAAAAATAATAAAAAATAGTGGAAAACACCTAAAATCTCATGGCAACTTTTAGGTTGAGAACCCGGCCGGTTAAATAATTTGGGATGGCCACATACCGGTTGGCAGACACATCTTTTACCCATGTATTAGATATGGTATTTTGATTGTCGAACATATTGAAAAGTTCTATTCCTGCAGATAATTGCTTAAAACTTTTTTGCCAATTGGCCTTGGGTGGATTGTTCAGGTCAACAAAAACATAAGAAATTCCTATATCTGATCTGAAATATGCCGGGAGCCTGTTTTGATAATCATAAGGGTCAGCGTAGGAGGGAGAGCCACCAGGAACACCTGTATTATATACCAGGTTTAAATACATTTTTAAACTTGGAACCGATGGGACATAATCTTGAAAAAGCAAGGCAAATTTCAAACGTTGATCAGTTGGTCGCGAAATATAACCTCTGTTTTCAATATTCTCTTCAGTTTGCAGATAACCAACACTAAACCATGATTCAGTACCAGGAACAAATTGCCCATGTAATCTCAGATCAACACCAGCTGCATAGGCAACAGCATTATTTTTGGCTCGATAACGAATTTTTACATTGTCAATGGTAAAAGGATTGACGTCTGTTAAGTTTTTGTAATAAATCTCACTGATCAGCTTAAAGGGTCTTCCCCACATCGCAAAACTATAATCGTGACCAATGACGATATGCACCGACTTTTGAGCCTTTACTTCAGGATGAACGGTTCCAAGGGAATCTCTTAATTCTCTGTAAAAAGGAGGCTGGTAATACAATCCGCCAGATACTCTGAAAAGCATATCACTGTCCCAGTCTGGCTTAATGGCAAATTGCCCTCTTGGACTCACCACGGTATGATTGTCTGATTGCAGGCCTTCGCCACTAACTTCCCAGTGTTGGGCTCTAACCCCCAGGTTGTACCATACAGTATGGTCTTTAATGTTGGATTTTTTACTCCATTGGGCAAAGCCCGAAATTCGTTGAATTGTAACATCATTGGTAGCATTTACATTGATGTAGGGTTCAATAGGTCCCGTGAACGGCTCATAGGGTTCATCATTAACGGGTAATAGGTGTGGGGGTCTTAAAGAAAAACCGGATGAATCGATCACCTGCCATTCATTGATCCTGTCTTTGATGTTTTCATGTTGAAACTTGGCTCCGAATTCAAATAGGTGACTACCCTTTCTCCAATCAGCCTTTAATCGAATATTGCTTATTTGTGCCTTTAAATTATTTCTGGCGTGATCAAGTTGCGAGCCTATTGATTGTAAAAATTCACTTCCTCCAAAATCTTCAGAACCAAAATTGGCATCAACTTCTCCAAGTCCGTAAGATGATAATATATCATAGTATTCCTGTTCTTTAGTGTTGTAAGAAGATGCCGTTAGGGAAACTGAAAAAGTCTCTGAAAACTGATAGTTTCCTTTCAGAGCGGCGAACAAGGTTTCATATCGATCTTCTTCCTTTCCCTGATAATTGACGACAAGACTCATGGGATTGGTTAAGGTCCCAAAATTGGTCTGTCGTGAAATAGGGGTGAAGTCATAATTGTTGATCGAATAGCTGCCCAAAAAATCTAAGGAGAATTTCTCCGTAAAATCGTATGATAAATAGGTTTGAATATCGGTAAAATTTGGATTGAAATTTGCGTTTACATCATTGCTGTTGAGAAACAAACTATTGTTTCTATAGCGCGCACCAACCAGTGCTTTGAATTTTTCGTCTTTAGACAGACCTTCAACTGAGAGAGAGGCTCCCAAAAAACTAGCTTCGAAACTGGCACCAAAGTGGCTTGGTTTTCTATAGGTAATGTCTAATACCGAAGATAATTTGTCTCCGTATTTGGCTTGAAATCCTCCAGCTGAAAAATCAACATTCTGAGTTAACTCAGGATTGACAAAACTCAGGCCTTCCTGCTGGCCTGACCTGACCAAAAAGGGTCTGTAAATCTCAATACCATTTACATAGACCAGATTTTCCTCAAAACTTCCACCCCTTACATTGTATTGGGTGCTTAGTTCGTTATTGAAATTCACCCCTGGTAAGGTCTTTAAAACGCTTTCAATTCCTTGATTGGCACTGGGAATAAGCCTGGCTGTTTCGCTGTTTACAGTAACAATACCTTCTGTGCTGGCTCTGGGATCAATAATGATGACTTCGTCTATAGATTCGGTCTTACGGTACAGTCGAGGAGAAAAATAGAGTGTTTTGCCACGATTCACTCTAAATGTTTTTGTAAAGCTGTTAAAGGCTACATGCCCATAACGCACAGTAATATTTCTCCCTGCAGGTATGATGATTTCATAGGCGCCATTTTCATCAGTCACGGTTCCGAGACTTCCAACACTAACCGTAGCATTTTCAATGGGTCTGTTAATACTGTCTAATACCTTGCCTTTGATCGTCGCTTTCTGGGCGGTAAGCAATTGTGTCGAAAGACCGAAAAGAAAAATGAGTAGAAACTTTGCTTTCAAGGGATTATCAAGGTTTAATTCTTCTTGTTGAATGTCGTTGTAAATGTAGTGGAATTATTTACATTATCAGTGACTACCACTTTTAATTTATGAAGTGTTCCTTCAAGCTTTTTGTCGCTAAAGTCATAGGTCAAAGTTCCTGTTTTGGGATTAAAAGCCATGCGAATCCATTCTCCGTCAATTTCCCCTCGATACGATTTGATACCCGAGCCTTTATCGTGAATCTTTACTCTTAACCTTGAAAATTTTGTAAGCCATTGTTCATTTTTGAATCCTAAAGCTCTCACTGTAGGTTTCACGTTGTCAGACATTAAGGTGTATTCACCTAAGTTTTTACTTATAGTGTATAAAACATCGTCTTTTCTTTTGGTACTCACATAATACAGTTTGCCATACCTGTTTTTTTTGGCAATATGAAGGGTTTTTAATTCATCTTCACTATAGCCGGAGACATCAAAACTGAGTCTAAAACTTTTGTGCACGGGAACACTGCTATTATGTAGTTTTACCATTCCGTCTTGATTAGAATAGTCAAAATAAAAATCTTCGTAGAAAATATTTTTCGGAAAACTTACCGTTATCAGGGAATCCGATATTTTATTTACCTGATCAGCTTTAAAGAAATAAGCTGTTTTCTTAACTTCTTTAGGGATGATAATAGAATCCTTTTTCCCCTTGATGGGAATGATCAATCTTGTTTTGTTTCCTTCATAGTCCTTGGCAATTATAGAAACGGTGTATTCCAAACTGTCCTTTACGGTGATATAGCCCTTGTTGTCCAGCTTTTTATAAAGGCTTAAATTATTCATTTCATGATCGACAAAACACTTTTGAACGCGTTGTTTCAAGTTTATAAGCCTCTCATAATCAATATATGAATTGATAAATCGAGACTCATCAAAGGAAAATTTATTCACGGTAAATTGAAAAACTCTTTCGCCGTTGACATTCATTTCCAATGAGTAAAGTCCATTTCTGTTTAAAGCTCCATCCAACCGATCGTATGCGTTAATGCCAAATCCAATTTCACCATGTGCGTAAATTGTATTTGCTAAAAGGTCGCCATCATATTGCCGGCTAAATACCAATTGTACATTTTTTGAAGATTGATTCACATGAGAATCATCATTAAGAGAATAAGCAAAGGCATTTTGTATGCTAGGATTCTTATGATCAGGAACGGTTATTCCAAATAACATTGGATTCAGTATGTTAGATTTCACATCCCTGATCTCATAATGCAGGTGTGGCCCTCCGGAACTACCAGAATTACCACTTAGGGCAATAAGTTCACCTTTGGAAACTTTCAGTTCATCTGGTTTTGGATAGAGTCTGATGGAATAGGATTCCTTTTCATATTGTTTTTTGCGAACGTAGGCATCAATCTCAGGAGAAAATTTTTGAAGATGTCCATAAACAGTAGTGTAGCCATTGGGATGGGTAACGTATAAGGCATTGCCATAGCCCCAAAGAGACACATTGATTCTTGAGATGTAGCCATCAGCAGAAGAAACTACTTTGTGGCCTTCAACTTTTTGTGTTTTAATGTCAAGCCCGGCGTGAAAATGATTCGTTCTTAATTCGCCAAAAGTTCCGGATAAAACTAATGGGATCTCTAAGGGATTTGCAAAGTAATCAGTAGGATATTCACTTTGAGCGTGAATAAAATTTGCAAGGCCAAGAAATAAAAAAATGAATAATTTTTTGCGCATAATTGCGCTAAAATAATAATAAGAGATGATACAAAAAAATGAATATTTTAATTGATTATGATTCAATTATTTGTCTAACTTTTTCGGGATTTATTCTAAAATAGTTGTTTTATAGAAGCAACTATGTTAAATTTGTTGCAATATGTTTGATTCTTTGAGTTGATGAATAAATTATTTGAAATAGTGAATAATTTGGAGGCAAAGCTTTCTAAGATTTTGGGCCAATACACTATTGTTCAGCAAGAAAATTTAAAATTGTTGCAACAAAAAAATAATCTTCAGCAGCAGTTGAGTAAACAGCAAGAGGTGATTGATTCATTGGAAAAAAAATATGAATCATTGCGAGTTGCCAATACTATTGTAGGCAGCAAAGAAGACAAGCATGCAACGAAGCTTAAAATCAATACATTGATTCGTGAAATAGATAAGTGTATTGCTCAGTTAAGTGATTAGAAATTAGAATGAATAGTAATCTGAAAATAAAAGTTACCGTAGCAGATAGAGTATATCCGCTAACCATTAGAGATGCCAGGGAAGAAGAAGGAATTCGGAAGGCTGTGAAGCAAATCAATGAAATGGTGAAACAATTTGAACAGAATTATGAAGTAAGAGATAAACAGGATGTATTGGCAATGTGTGCCTTGCAACTTGCATCACAGAAAGAAGTGAAAAACGTTACAGAAAGTCAAGATTCGAAAGATATCGAATCCAAATTATTGGAGTTGAATCAATTATTAGATTCACATCTTGCATAAGTTCTTTTGATTAAACAATTACTGCCTACATTAGTTATTTGTTTGTTAAACTCAACACTATCAATTTAAAAAGGATGAGTTTTTAAAGTGAAAGCGAGCCTAATTAAGTGATTTAATCACTTTAAAATTGGATACTTGACCTTTAAGTTAGTCCTAAACTTGTTAAAATGGAGTTTTTAAAACCGTAACCGATGTAGGCTTTTTTTATATATTTATTATGATAGCAACAACAATTAGTATAGCAATAGTAGCCTTAATTTTAGGCTTTTTTATTGCCAAAGTTTTAGAAAAGAAAAAAGCGTCATCCACCCTTAAAAATGTCAGAGAACAGTCAGCAACTATATTGAAGGAGGCAAAGATCGAGGCAGATGGCATTAAAAAGGATAAAATATTACAGGCAAAAGAGAAGTTTATTGAGTTGAAATCGGAGCATGAAAAGGTAATCATCTCAAGAGATAAGAAGATCAATGAAGCAGAGAAGAGAATTAGAGACAAAGAGTCTAAAGTTTCTCAAGAGCTTGACAGGAACAAGAAAATAAATAATTCGGTTGAGGATAGGAATAAACAGTTGCAACATCGTTTGGAGCACATTGAAAAAAAGAAATCTGAAATTGATAAACTTCACAAAAGGCAGGTTGAACAGCTAGAAGCGCTTTCTGGCATGTCAGCGACAGAGGCGAAAAAGGAGTTGGTTGAAACCTTAAAAGAGGAGGCAAAAAGTGATGCGATGGCATTTATGCAAAGCACCTTGGAAGAAGCAAAGATGGGTGCTCAGCAAGAAGCGAAAAAGATTGTTTTAAATACCATTCAGCGCATTGGTGTTGAACAAACAATTGATAATTGTGTTTCTGTATTTAATTTAGAAAATGATGATGTCAAAGGAAGAATTATTGGTAGAGAGGGCCGAAATATCAGAGCCATTGAGTCTACAACTGGTGTAGAAATTATTGTAGATGACACCCCAGAAGCCATTATTTTATCTTGTTTTGATCCTGTTAGACGTGAAATAGCAAGACTGTCCTTGCACAAACTTGTAACTGATGGTAGAATTCACCCGGCGCGAATAGAAGAAGTTGTGGCAAAAACTACCAAAGAAATTAATGAGGAAATTATTGAGGTTGGAAAGCGTGCTGTGATTGATTTAGGGATCCATGGATTGCATCCTGAACTGATCAAAACAGTGGGAAGAATGAAGTATAGATCATCTTATGGTCAAAACTTGTTGCAGCACTCAAGAGAGGTGGCAAATTTGTGTGCTATTATGGCTTCTGAGTTAGGTTTAAATCCAAAAATTGCAAAAAGGGCAGGATTACTTCACGATATTGGTAAAGTGCCAGATACAGACACCGAACTACCTCATGCGATTTTGGGTATGCAATGGGCTGAGAAATACAATGAAAAAGCAGATGTATGTAATGCAATCGGAGCTCATCATGACGAAGTGGAAATGAAATCATTGTATGCGCCAATCATTCAAGTCTGTGATGCGATTTCAGGGGCAAGACCAGGAGCAAGAAGACAGGTAGTGGATTCTTATATTCAAAGGCTTAAAGAGCTTGAAGATGTTGCTTTTTCATTTAACGGGGTTCAAAAGGCCTATGCTATACAAGCCGGTAGAGAACTAAGAGTTATAGTTGAAAGTGAAAAAGTGGATGACACGAAGGCTGCTGAGTTGTCATTTAATATTACCCAGAAAATTCAAAATGACATGACTTATCCAGGCCAGGTGAAGGTCACTGT